>NZ_JBIURH010000009.1:235535-257199 GCF_044740765.1 Kitasatospora sp. NPDC088346 | reverse complement strand
CCAGCCCGCCCGACCTCCGCGCCGAGACCACCCGCCTCGCCCTCGTCGCCGAAGCGTTCACCGACTCGCCTCTCGTCGCCGACATCCGACGCCGCGTGCGGAAGGAGATGGTCGTCGGTGCCACCGGCTGACCGGGACTGACACCAGCCTGAAGCTGCTGGTGGTCCACCCCAAGGCGCTCGGCCATCGGCTGCATCGACCTGCGCTTGCCGTCCGGCATCAGCCCGCGCAGGTACAGCTCGCCCTTGGCGCGCTGGTCTCGCCGTGACAGCGAGCCCAGCATCTCCGCTGCGAACGCCTTCAAGCGCGGGCGGACCGTCTCCATCTCCTCAGGTGTCACGACTGAATGAGGATCACAATCCTTCTGACAAGGGAGAATTGGGGTACCTGACAAAGCCTCTGCTGGGACGCTGAATTTACGCGGAACGTAGGATCTGGGGTTCACGGCAGTACGCCCGGCCTCGGCCGCGCCTGCGGCTTTCCCCTCCCCGAAAGGTGGCCATGCCCCACACCTCCGCCCCGTCCGCCCGCCCGGCCCGCGCCGCCCTGCGGCGCCTGCGCCGCCTGGCCCGGACCGCCACGGTGACCGCCGTCGCCACCCTCGCCCTGGTCGTGGCCCCGCTGGCCGCACCGCACGCCGCCCTGGCCGAGGGGACGGACAATCGCGACGCCTTCCAGAACCTCGGTTCGGCCGACCAGCAGGACTGGATGGGCAAGGTGGGGGCGACCACGCCGCTGACGGCGATGTCCATTCCCGGCACCCACGAGACGCTGGCCGTGCACGGGGGTTCCAGCGCCCAGACGCAGCAGAACTTCGGCGACAGCGCGGCGACGCTGTCCGCGCAGTTGGACCGCGGAATCCGCGCGGTCGACATCCGGCTCCGCATCATCAACGACAAGTTCGTGATCCACCACGGCCCCTTCTACCAGAACGCCAACTTCGACGACGTCCTGACCAAGGCGAAGGCCTTCCTCTCGGCCCACAAGGGCGAGACCCTCCTGATGCGCCTGCGGGCCGAGTGCGACGGCTCCACCTTCAGCTGCACGGACGACCACCCGACGGCAAGCCACACGGCCCTCTTCGACGCCTACGCGAAGCAGTACCCGGGGCTGTTCTACAACAACGGCAAGCGCAGCGACCCGCCGACGCTGGGCCAGGCCCGCGGCAAGATCGTGCTGTCCGTCTTCAACGCAGACAACGGCGGCTCCTACGGCCTCAACGGCTTCGAGGACCACACCGAGGACACCTGGGCCGCCACCGACGCCCCGGCCAAGTGGAGCCTGGTCAGCAAGAACCTCGCCGCGGCCGGCTCGGCCCCCGCCAACCAGACCTTCGTGACCTACACCACCGCGTCCCGGGCACCGTTCAACCTCGTCCCCTCCGAGTACGCGGGCGGCTACAGCGTCCTGCGCGGCAAGGACCTGGTCTGGGTCGACGGCGTCAACGTGCGGCTGATGAAATACCTCAACAACGACACCGCCAACCGCCGGCTGGGCATCGTCATGATGGACTACCCCGGCTGGGCGCTGGTGCACGACATCATCGCCCGCAACGCCTACTACGACGCCAGGGGCACCAGCCCGGCGATCTGGCTGGTCAAGTCCGACAAGACCTACGTCGACAGCAAGTACGGCCGGTGCATGACCCGCGGGCCCCAGTTCGACAGCTCCGGGCAGGGCGGTGTGGTCCAGCAGCGGGCCTGCAAGAGCAACCCGCCCAGCAGCCAGCAGTGGCAGGCCGCCTATCCGTCCACCTTCGACAGCCTGGGCTACTACTGGATCAAGGCCGCCAACGGCCAGTGCCTGACCGTCCCGTGGAACAACGGGACTCCCCCGTCGGCCGGGATGGAGCTGTTCTGGTGGCCCTGCGAGACCCGCTGGATCTCCGACAACCAGATGTGGAACATCATGCCCACCAATCTCGCCAACCAGTCGGCCCTCCGGTTCATCAACAAGTGGACGAACCTGTGCCTGATGGTGGACCCGGCGACCGCCTCGCAGTCGGGCGGCAAGGTCGTCCTGGGCACCTGCCCGGCCTGACCGGACCACCCCGCCACCTGGCCCGACGTACACCCCGTCGGGCCAGGCCCGGCCGTTCAGCCGTACACGGACACTGTTGCCCGCCCTTTCGAGCGAGGGCCGGCCACGAACCGGGATTCGAGCTCGGCGTCGGACGACGCGGCTGCACGCCGGGGCGGCTGCGGTTCAGGGGACGGGACGGCTGCCCGGTACGCACGCCGTCGACTTCCGCGACCACGACCTCCGGATGCCCCGTCCGCTGACGGTCCGTCATGTCGTCGGCCCCGTCCAGTGACAACCACGGTGGCTCGGCGCGTGAGACGTTCGGCCGAGCTGTCGGGATGGCTGTCCCGCGGGACGCCAAGCTCGGCATCGCCGCACCGAAGGCTGTCGAGGCGCTGTCTGCGGCCCTGGCCACAGCGCTGTTCACCAGCGTCCTCCTCCCGATGCCCTGGGACGGCAGACCCCTGCCGAGCTAATCGCCGCCGCTCTGACAGCATGACACCGGCAACGTTGCGATGATCATGCGAATACACCCATGCGAGGGGATCGGAGAGGGATGCACGGTACTGGAGCGGAGATCGACGGCGCGCGCGGAGTGTTCGCAGTGGACTCGACTGCCCAGGGCGCCGCACCGCGGGGACTCGACGTTTTCCGGCGCGGGTGGGAGACACAGGTCGGCGACGATGTCTTTCAACTGCCGGCCTTCAGCACGGATACGATCGGTGACTTCCGGGTCAAGGGCAACGTGGCCAAGGTGCACGGCGCGGCGATCGCCGATCTTCACGCCGCGTCGGCTACCCGAACCGCGGACGTCCCGGGCGGCGATCAGGATCTGGTTGCCATGTACGTCGTGCGGCGCGGCGCATGGACTCTGGGCGGCCCGCCCGGTCACGGCGACCGGACCGTGTCGGCTGGGCAGTTCCTCGTTCGGCACCTCGGGCGTCTGACGGCCTTCGAGACGACGGCGCACCTCACGGCGAAGTTCCTCGTCCTGCCCGCCGGTGAGCTCAAACCTCTGCTCGGGACCCGGGTCGTCACCGGGTCGGCGGACTCGGCCGAGATGCGCTTGCTGACGGCCCTCGCGGACATGATTCACACAACCGTGGCCGACCTCGGCCCGGCCGGTGTGGCAGCTGCCGAAGGCACCCTGGTCGAGCTGGCCAAGGCGGTGGCGAAGGCCCGGTTCGACGACGTGGAACCCCGGTTGGCTCCCGCGCTCACCCAGGCGGCCAAGGACCTCGCGGACCGTCGGCTCGCTGACCCCGACCTTTCTCCGGCCATGCTTGCACGTGAACTCAACGTCTCCGTCCGTACGCTGCACCGGGCATTCGCCGCGGTGGGTGAGCAGGTGACCACCTACATCCGCCATCGGCGACTGCACGAGGCCCGGCTCGCCCTTGTCGCGCCGTCAGGGCGCCTGAGTGTTTCGGAAATCGCCGCACACTGGCAGTTCGCGGACGGCAGTCACTTCACCCGAGCTTTCAAGAAGCACTACGGTCAGACTCCCACCGAGTACGCCCGCTCGACCGGAGCGGCCTCGCTCTCGCCGAAACGGCACCTGCCGGGCCACGGGCTGGCCGAGAGCGCGTGACCGGAGGTGTGGCCGCAGTTCAGCGGAGGTCGCCGACTCGTTCCGAAGCAAGGAAGTGCGGGGCTGTCGGGGGCCTGGGCGTCGGCTGGAGGCTCGACGACCTGCGTCACACGTGACCCGCGAACAACGAGGTCACCACTACGTCAGCCAGTTCGGACTGCGGCCGGGCCGGAAGGATCCTCCGGCGCTTCACGGTGGCGACGGCGCGTTCGACGGGGTGGTGGAGCCGGCGTGGGATCGGTTCGGCGATCCTTGACTCCGAGCTCCTTGTGGCGGGGCACCGCGAACGTGCCACCGGCGCCGGTGTACGCCAGGCTGGCGGGGGAGCGCGGATGCGGAGCCGGGCGCGGTCCAGTACGGCAGGAAGGGTGACCAACGAGGCTCCCCGGCTGGTTGTTTGAGATGTGAGACATCTCGTTCAACCGTCCGGGGAGCCTCGTCCGCTCTGCCCTCATCCCGCCTGCCCGACCGTCACCCGATCGGTGGCCAATCCGAAAGCGCTCGGTCAGCGGGCGATCGAGAGCGCGAAGGGCGAGAATCCGCTGGAGCGGATCACGTGCGGCACGAACAGGATCGCGGCCTCGGTGGCGCGGGCGGTCCGGATGCCGCCGAGGTCGGTGATCCAGTCCTTGTCCCAGCCGAGGTCGGTGAGGAGTTCGCGGACGGTCTGCTTGGCCTGCGGGTCGTCGCCGGAGAGGAACGCGGTGGGCGGCTGGGTGAGCGTGGCCGGGGCGGTCATCACCGGGAAGAGCATGGTGTTGAGGGTCTTGACGACGTGCGTTTCGGGAAGCGCGTCCTGGAGTTGCTCGGCGAGGCTCGAACCGGGGTAGATGAGGTCGCCGGGCAGGCCGTCCGGTCCGTCGACGGTGGCGTTGGAGACGTCGATCAGGATCGTGCCGCGCAGTTCCTCGCGCAGGGCGGCGAGCCGCTCCAGCGAGCCGGCGCCCGGGGTGGCGTTGATGACGACCTCGGCGGTGCGGGCGGCCGCCGCGGCGGCGCCCGGCTCGCGGTCCACGACGGTCACCTCGTGGCCGGCGCGGGTGAGGGCGGCGGCGAGGTTGCCGCCGACGCGGCCGTTTCCGAGTACGGCGATGCTGGTCATGATGGTGTGGTCCTTCTCGTTGGTGCGGGTCTGTGGTGTGCGGTCAGCGGGTGAGGGTGGCGACGGCCTGGGCGTGGATGCCGGGCGCGGCGGCCAGGAAGCTTCCGCTCTGCGGGGTCCAGGGGCGGCCCCCGGCGTCGGAGATCGTCCCGCCGGCCTCGGTGACGAGCAGCGCGCCGGGCAGCAGGTCCGCGCGGGCGCCGGCGAACTGCCAGAAGGCGTCGATCCGGCCGGCGGCCACGTTCACCAGGTGCAGGGTCGCGGGCACCGCGACACGCACCACGAGCGCGTCGAAGAGCATCGCGGTGATCGAGGCGCCGACGCGCCGGACGACCTGCTCGTCCTCGTCCGGTCGGGCCTGGCTGGTCGCCACGATGCCCAGGCCGAGGTCGGCGGTGGAGGAGACGTGCAGCGGCCGGCCGTCGAGGTGGGCGCCCCCGCCGGTGCGCGCGGTGTAGGTCTCGCCGGTCAACGGCAGGTGGACCACCGTCAGCACCGGCCGGTTGTCGCGCACCAGGGTCGCGGTCACCGCCCACTCCGGCAGGGCGTGCAGGTGGTTGACGTTGCCCTCGGCCGGGTCCACGACCCACCACTCACCGGCCGGCAGCGCCCCGCCGTCCAGCTCGTCCTCCACCCACCGGGCCTGCGGCCGCAGTTCGGTGAGGGCGGGGCGCAGGATGGCCAGGGCCGCGTTGTCGTTGACGGCGAGCGCAGCCATCAGCTCCTCGCGGCTCCCGTAGCGGACCACCTCGCCGAAGCGCTCCCGCAGCGCAGCGCCGGCCGCGCGCACGGCGTCCGCGGTCCGGTCGAGCAGATCGGCGTCGGAGAGGGCGGCGTCGGTGGTCTGAAGCATTTCGGACATGGCGGTACTCCTGTGCGAGAAGGGGTGGTTGGGGCCGGTCGGGCCGCGCTGTGCAGTGCGCCTGCGCTCTGGTGTCGAAGGTATCCAGCCCCGGCATTACCTTCAAGTGCATGTCAAGCACGGCTGGGATGACTCCCATGCAACTGAATATGAACCTGCTCGACGCGCTGCCGGGGGAGGGGAGTGTGGCCGGGGCGGCCGCGCGCCTGCATGTCAACGCCCCGGCGATGAGCCGGAGTCTGGGCCGCAGTCGCAGCACGACCGGGGGATGAAGGGCGTTGTATGAAGCGCCGTGGGCGCGGAAGATGGCTCAGTCGAGCAGTTCGGCAGCCCGTTCGGCGATGGCGTAGACGGTCGCGTTGGTGTTGGCCGAGGGGATGGACGGCATGACCGAGGCATCGGCGACCCGCAGTCCGGCGATCCCATGGACGCGAAGGTTCGCAGGGTCGACGACCGCATCGGCGTCGGTTCCCATCCGGCAGGTGCCGGTGAAGTGGAAGTAGGGGCCGGTAGCCCTGCGGATGAACTCTTCCACGGATTCTCCGCTCGTCCCGGCACCCGGCACCGCTTCCCGCTTGCGCCAGTCGGCGAACGCGTCGGCCTCCCCGATGCGACGTGCCACTGCCAGGCCCCTGCGCATGACCTCCAGGTCACGGTCGTCGCTCAGGTAGCCGGGGTCGACGACGGGAGCGCTGGCGGGATCGGCGTCCGCCAGGCGCACGGTGCCGCTGCTGTGCGGAGCCATTGCCGAGAACGCGATGGAGTAGCCGTTGGCCGGCGGCCGGCCCCATGCCGACGGGAGCGGTGCGGCGACGATGTAGACCTGAAGGTCCGGCCGGGCCGCGGCGGGGCCGCTGTGCAACAGGCCCATCACTTCGGCCGGTGGGTTGGCAGGAACGAACGGTACGGGCTGGCTGGCCTCGTACACCACACCCGCCATCGGATGGTCCTGCAGATGGGATCCCACCCCCGGCAGGTCGGCGACGACGTCGATGCCGTGTTCGCCGAGGTGTCGGGCCGGGCCGATCCCCGACAGCATCAGGAGGTGCGCGGAACCGATGGCCCCCGCGGTCAGTATGACCTCGGCGCTCTCGACGGACAGGTGCTCGCCACCCACGGTGTACTCGACGCCGGTGCAGCGGCCCGCGGTGATGCGCAGACCCTGCGCGGTCGCGTCCGTGACGACGTCCAGGTTCGGCCGGTCGAGGAACGGACGGATGTAGGCGTCGGCCGCGCTCTGGCGGGCGCCGCCGGGCAGATTCATGTCACTCCACCCGAACCCGGTTTCCAGGCCGCCGCCGATGTCATCGGCGCGTGTGAACCCGGCCTGCACCGCGGCGTCGACGCCAGCCGTGGCCAGGGGATGGGGTTCCGGAACCGGGGCGACCACGACCGGCCCGTCCGTGCCCCGCACGGAGGCATCACGACTGCGAGTCCTCTCGCTGCGGCGGAAATAGGGCAGAAGATCGTCGAAACCCCAGCCCGGAGCACCGAGTCCGGGCCATTCGTCGTAACCGGAGCGGTGCCCCCGCAGGTGGTAGAGGCCGTTGACACTCGACGATCCGCCGAGCGCCTTACCCCGCAACACGTCAGCGGCCCTGCCCGTACCGGCCTGCACGGTCGAGGCGCCCAGCCAGAGGGACGACGGGTCGAACCCCAGGAACCCCCACGGAGATGCCATCGCCTCGGTCGCGTCCCGGGCTCCAGCCTCCAGCAACAGCACCCGCACGCCGGGGCGCTCCGAAAGCCGGGAGGCAATCACGCACCCCGCTGTCCCCGCTCCCACAACGACATAGTCATAGGGACTCTGGCCCATCATGTCTCCGCTTCCCACGGCAGCGCTGTCCGGCCACCGGGTTTCAGTAAAAGAAGGCTCATCGACGATCAAAGAGCTGATTGCTTGCATGTATCAAAGGGGCCGAGAAGTCGGGATGGTTCTCTTCAGTCGGCACTGTGCCTGGCTCGGCCGCCTCCGAGCTCGGCACGCGCAGAAGACGTGGAACCCGCGCCCGGTCCGGCCGATGCCGACGCCCCGTTGGGGACGCCCATGTCGGCGCCGGTATCTGCGATGACGGCCATACGGCTGGACTTCTCTTGTTTCACGAGTTCTTGTCCTTGGTGTGTACCCGTCCAGGAGCAGCCGGGTTTCCCTTCTGCCATCGAATCCTAGGATTACCGACACGGCACGTACCTGAACCTCCGCGACATTCCTTCGGAACCTCAGCGCCATACGCGTGACGAGACAGTCGGCATCACACGGCATCGGGTCAGGCTGCTCGTACACGCCGACCGACTTCCTGCCCTGCCACAGGTGGCGCCCCCTCCCCAGGGTTGAAGCGCCCAATCACGCGAGGCTCTCGCCGGCCGCGCCCCGGCGGACCTGCTCGGCCTGGCGTTGTCGCGTCGGTCCTGGCTTCCAGGGCCTTCGCCTCGGGCCGCCGACCGCCGCCGCCTCGTCGCCGAGTTGGCGGAGCCCGGCACGGTCGGCTTCGGCGTCCACTTCGCCGATGTGGTGTTCGGACACGTCGAGCAGCATGGAGACGGCCCAGCCTGGAGGCCCCTGGACGCGTCCGGACCTGGAGCGGTCGGCCGAGGAGAGCAGTGCGGTGACTACGGCGGGGATGCGATGCCAGGGTGTTCGACGGCCTGAGGGGTTCCACCAGCGCTTCGGTCCGGTCCACGTCGACTTCGAGGCGCAGCGGCGTCCGCGGGCGGGGGCGGCTTCCACGGCAGGCCGAGCGGCTGGGGGTTCTGTCCCCCGTGAGAGCTACGTACGGGTGTCCTCGGTGAGGTGACGATTCCTTATCACCGTTTCCCTAACGTTCAGTTCAGCCGCGGCGCCTCGGTCGCGGACCGGACAGGGAACCGGAAACGGAACCGAAGAAAGAGTCGTCATGAAACTGGTGTGGCAGATCCTGGCCGTGGTCCTGGCCTGTGCGGTCGGCGGTCAAGGCGCCACCGCGGTCCAGGACAACCCGTGGCTCTCGCTCCTCTGGGGCAGCCTGACGGTCGCGCTCTCGGTGCTCGTCTACCGATGGGTCGTGGGGCGCACCGAGCGGCGCCCGGTCACGGAGCTGGCCCGCGAGGGAGCGTCCGAGGCGCTCCTGCGGGGCCTGGTGGTCGGGGGCGTGATGTTCGGATCCGTCATTGCGATCATCTACTTCCTCGGGGACTACACGGTCCACGGCTTCGGCTCGCCGACCGGGGCGATCGGGCTGGTCGGCTTCATGGCGGGCGCCGCCGTCACGGAGGAACTGATGTTCCGCGGCCTGCTCTTCCGGCTCGTGGAGCGCGGCCTCGGAACGTACATCGCGCTGGCCCTGTCCGGCACCGTGTTCGGTGCGTCCCACCTGCTCAACAAGGACGCCACCGCGCTGGGCGGCGTCGCCATCGCCATCGAGGCCGGCGGCATGCTCGCCGCCGCGTACGCCGCCACCCGCTCCCTGTGGCTGCCGATCGGCCTGCACTTCGGCTGGAACTTCGCGGAGTCCGGCATCTTCGGCACCGAGGTCTCGGGCAACGGCGCCACGCACGGACTGCTGGACGCCTCGACGTCGGGAGCCAAGCTGATCACCGGCGGCGAGTTCGGCCCGGAGGCCAGCGTGTACGCGACGCTGTTCGGCGCGCTGCTCACGGTCGTCTTCCTGTGGCTGGCCCGTCGGCGCGGCCACATCGTCCCCCGCCGGCGTGCCAGGCGCGTCGACGCCCTCGCTACACTCGCCCGGTGATGAGCCTTCAGGGGGCCGGTCAGGTGTGGCGCCGGCTCGACGTCACCCTCCGCGACCTCCCTCTCGGGACACTGTTCCTGGTCGCGTCGTTCCTGCCGGGACTGCGCGGCCACGGGACGCAGGTCGGGGACCTGCCGACCCGCCCCTTCGACGCCCTGGCCGTCGCGGCCCTCGCGCTCGAATGCCTCTCCCTCGTGCTGCGGCGGCGGTGGCCGGTCATCTGTCTCGGGCTGGTGGCGTGCGGCTTTGCCCTCGACCAGTTGTGCGGCTACCACTCGGCTGCCGGGACCACCCTGCTCGTCGCGCTGATCAGTGCCGGCTTCCATCTGGAACGGCGCCGGCGCACCACCGTGGTCCTTCTGTCCGTGGCGTACGTGCCGCTGGCGATCGCGCTTGCCCGGCTCGGTTCGGGCGGCGAGACGGCGACGGAGTTCGTGACGTTCTACCTGACGCTCGCCCTGGCCTGGGGAGCCGGGGCGTGGCTGCGTTTCACACGGGCCGCGGAGGCGGCACGCCGCGAGCGTGTGGCCGCCGCGACCCGTACTGCCGAACGCATCCGCATCGCCCGCGAGTTGCACGACGTGGTGACCCACCACGTGACCGCGATGGTCGTCCAGGCCGAAGCCGCCCGCTACCTGACCGCCGCACCCGAGCGGCTGGAGCAGTCCCTGACCGCTGTCAGCGACACCGGCCGCAGTGCCCTCACCGACCTGCGTCACCTGCTGGACCTGCTCAACCCTGGTCACGAAAGCGGCCACGAAAGCGGCCACGACACCGACCACGGCGTCGGCCCGGCGGAGGCCACGCAGGTCAGGACACCGGCAGTCGGCAGGGTCCACACGCTCGTCGAGCAGACCCGCCGGGCCGGACAGCCCGTGGACCTCACCGAGCAGGGCACACCGCCGACATCGACCGGCAGCGCCGACCTCGTTGCCTATCGGGTGGTGCAGGAAGCACTGACCAACGCCCTCAAGTACGCTCACGGCAGCCGCACTTCCGTGCAGGTCCAGCGCGGCGAGAGGGAGATCACCGTGGAGGTCAGCACGGACGGAACCGGCTCACGGGCCACCGCCGTCGTCGCCGGCAGCGGACGGGGCCTGGCGGGCCTGCGCGAGCGCGTCGATGTTCTGGGCGGCGACTTCAGCGCCGGCTGCGGCCCGGACGGCGGCTTCACCGTCCGGGCACGCATCCCCGCGGACGGCACCTCGTGAGCGCACCGATCCGGGTCCTGGTCTGCGACGACCAGATGCTGGTCCGCACCGGCCTGGTCACCATCATCGGTGCCCAGCCCGACATGGAGGTGGCGGGCGAGTGCGCAGACGGACGGACCGGGGTCGACCTCGCCCGCAAGGTGCGACCCGACGTCGTTGTGATGGACATCCGCATGCCAGTCCTCGACGGCCTCGAAGCCACCCGCCTGCTGGCCGGCGTCGGAGTGCCCCACCCCGTCAAAGTCCTCGTGGTGACCACGTTCAACCTGGACGAGTACGTCTACGAGGCACTGCGCGTCGGCGCCTGCGGATTCCTCCTCAAGGACGCCCCTGCGGACCGACTGCTCCACGGCATCCGGACCGTCGCCACCGGCGCGGCCCTCCTCGACCCCGACGTGACACGCCGCCTCGTCGGGCGATACGCCGCCCGCATCCGCCCCGCCGAGAAGACCCACCGGGACATCCCGCTCACTCCTCGCGAAATGGAAGTTCTCCGCCTCATCGCCGACGGCCTCTCCAACAGCGAGATCGCCGCAACCCTCGTCATCAGCCATGAGACCGTCAAGACCTTCGTCTCCCGCATCCTCACCAAACTTCAACTCCGTGACCGGGTCCAGGCGGTCATCTATGCCTACCGCCACGGCCTGGTCACCTGACCGGGCATTGCGTCCTCGGTCCGGAGGCGCGGGTTCCGCTGCGCGAGGGCCGGAACGGTCTGGGACTTCATGTCACTGCTCAAGTGCCCGCGGCGGCAGCTGACCCGCGTGGAGCTGCCGTGGGCGCCATCCGGTCCGACCGCGAGGGCTACATCAGCCACTTCGAGCTCTACGTGGACGGGATGGCCCGGTCCGGCGCGGACACGGCGGTGGCCGAGGCCTTCCTCGGCCTCCTCGGCCGCGGCACCGCAGCGACCGGAGCCGCCAAAGCGGCCGAGCTTCCGACCGCGGCGGCCGGGTTCGTCGTGGCCAGGCTGGCCGGGCGTGACTGTCCAGCGGCGGTCCGCACAGCCCCCTCGCGGAACTCCACGTCGAACTTCCGCCTCTTCTCCGCCATGACTCCCAACTACCCCTTCAGTCACGGCCTCTATGCCACGAGGGGAAGATCGGAGTCGGCTCCTGGGTAGAATGACAGTCTGTTCGACGCGCTGAGGGGTTCCATCAAAGGTTCGGCCTCGTCCACGTCGACTTCGAGACGCAGCGGCGCACCCCGAAGGCCTCCTACGCCTGGTACCGCGACCTGATCGGCGCCCATCGGGCGCGACACCCGAGGTAGGAGCGGCTTCGGCGCGCATGTGGCGCGGCGCCGTCCAGAGTAGGCGGTGGCTCGGCGGTGTCAGGCCGGCCGGCCGGCCGAGGGGGTGGTGCGGTCGGTGCTCCAGCGGATCGCGGCCGCGCCCGCGTAGTCGCCCGCGTGGGCGAAGCCGCCCAGCACCACCAGGTCGCCGTCCTTGACCCGTCCCGAACGAAGGGCGTGGTCGAGGGTGATGGGGATCGCCGCGCCGAACAGGTTTCCGCAGCTGTCGAACGTGTCGGGGTGGCGGTGCGGCGGCAGTCGGAGATCCTTGCGCCAGTTGCGCAGGAAGGTCCGGTTGGGCTGGTTGGTGACCAGCAGGTCGATCTCGTCGGTGGCGACCCCGAGCCGTCGGCACAGGTCGGTGACCACCTCCGGCACCAGTCGGTTGCCGCGATCGAGGACCTCGGCGGTGCTGGTCTCGGTGAAACCGATCCGCAGCTGGGATTCGCCGGGCTCCCAGTACTTGCGCCCGTCGTCGAGGACGGCCTTCATGTCGCCACCGTGGGAGACGATGTGACGGGCGACCAGGTCGAGCACCGGAGAGCGTTCCGAGGTGGTCACGTACCCCACCCCGCAGCCGTCCCCGGGGATCGCGGCCTGGGCGAGCCGGCGTACCTCGGACTGGGTGAACAGCTGGCCGGCGGCGCTCTGGGCGGTGCAGATCAGCGCCGTCCTGGCGTCGGTGGTGGTGAGGATCTGCCGGGCCAGTTCGAGCATGTGGACGAACGAGGCGCAGCCGGCGTTGGCCACGTCGATCAGCCACCGCGGCTTGAGCCCCAGCCGGCGTGCCACCTCGGTCCCGGCTCCCACGAACGGCGTGTCCGGCAGCTGGCTGTGCATCAGCAGGACGTCCACGGAACGGATCTCGTCCGGCCCGTGCCGCTCGATCAGGGGTGCGACCGCGCGTTCGACCATGTCCACGTTGCTCTCGTCCGCGGCCACGTGGTGTCGCAGCGGGGGGATCCTGAACATGGGACTGTCGCGGAGTGCGTCGTCCGCGCCGGGGTACTCGGTGTAGAACTCGGCGGGGACCGGTTCGCCGGGCAGGTAGCCGGCGACGTCGGTGAGGCTGACCGTGGTCACCGCACCACCGCCGTGGTGGGGGAGGAGCAGACCGGCAGGCCGTTGCGGTGACGGTGTTCCAGGATCGCCTTGAGGTTCCCCATCTCCAGCGTGTGGCCCGCGTAGAACAGGTCCCAGTAGTCGCCCACCCACGGCCGGTCCGCCCGAGGGGCCAGTCCGGGATGGGGGTTCGCGTCGTAGTACGGGTGCCGGCAGTTGGTCCAGGTGATCACGGAGCCGGGCCTGCCGAGCACCGACCGGGCCGGCAGGACGCGCATCAGGTACACCATCCAGAGCTCGTCACCCTGGTCCCAGGAGCAGTGGAAGTCCACCGTCCCGGCTTCGGCGTTGGCCTCCACCCGGCAGAAGATCCGGGTCTGCTCCGCAAGGCGGTCGTCCCCGACCCACAGCCCGGGGGTTGCGGTGGGTTCGAAGTTCCGCAGGCTGAACGTCCACTCCTCCAGGTGGTGGCCCTGCCTCAGGTACGCGTAGGTCTGCGCCGGCGGGCAGTCGACGTACTCCTGGATCGTGCAGTACGTCCCGTAGACCTCACCGTGCGGGTAGGCGGGCCGGGTCAGCTCCGCGCAGCGGGCCGTCAGTTGCTCCGGGCCGGTGTTCTCGACCCTGGTCAGGCCGGGAATGTCAGCCAACACGGACTGGTCCGCGCTCATGGGCGGTCTCCTCGTTCTCGGCCGGCTGCCGGCCGGCGATGTCCAGGAAGGGAAGGAACGGCGGTGTCTCGGCGGGGTCGAGGTCCAGCGTGACGAAGGCCGGCCCGCTGCCCGCGTTGCTCCGGCGCAGCGCCTGGCGCAGCTGTGCGCCGTCCTCGGCCCGGGTCACGTCCAGGCCGGGGAACATGCCCGCCACGCCTGCGGCGATGTCCGCCGGGCGAAACAGGTTGGCGGGGTTCGCGGCCCCGAGGAACAGTTGCTCACGCGTGGCGCACATGGCGTGCGCGTTGTTGTTGAAGATCACGAATGTGACGGGAGCGGAGTGTTCCACCGCGGTGTGGACCTCCATGCCGTGCATGAAGAAGGCACCGTCACCGGCGATCACGTACGTGCGCCGCCCGGTGGCCAGGGCCGCGCCGATGCCGGCGCCGAAGGTGTAGCCCATGCCGCCCATGCCGACGGCCACCACGAAGCGTCCGTGGCGCGGAGCCGGGAGCAGGTGGATTGCGCTCGCCCCGGCGTTGCCGGCGTCCACGAAGACATGGGCGTCCGGTGGCAAGGCGGCCTCGACCGAGGCCACCGCGGCGGCGTAACCGGTGTCCGGGGTGTGCGGCGTCGGCAAGGGGGACGGGCCGGGGTGGTCGGGCGGCGGACGCGTACCGTCAGTGAGGCGGGCGGCCAGCACGCGCAGGGTGTCCCGCAGGTCGCCGCGGAGGGAGATCCCGGGCACGAACGGCGGCTCGGGATCGATGCAGATCACCGATGTCCCCGCCAGTTCCCGCTCCAGGCCGCCGCGGGCCAGGGCCGGCAGCCGGGTGCCCACCAGCAGGCAGGCATCGGCCCGGAACAGGCACTGCGCCACGTTCGCATGACCCATCACCCCGGCCACCCCGGCGAACCGGGCCTCGCGGTTGTCGAACACGTCCTTGGCGTCCGGGGTGACGGCCACCCACGCACCGAGCCGCCGCGCCACGTCGGCCAGCTCGCCCCGCGCGTCGGCCGAGGCCACGCCCTCACCGGCGATGATCAGCACGCGCTGCGCACCGCGAAGGACGTCCACCACGCAGTCCGGGACGAGGGGTTCGGTACGGACCGGCGGTGCGGCCGGCCGTGGCTCCCGGAGCGCGACCCGCGCCTGTTGCACGTCCTTGGGCAGGAGCAGCACGGCAGGACCCTGGGGATCGGTCCGGGCCGCCGTGACCGCCCGGGCCAGCAACTCCGGGATCGAGCCCGGATCGTCGACCCGGGCGCAGAACCGGCTCACGGGGGAGAACAGCTCACGGGCGTCGAGGGAGCCCGCCTTGCCGCTGGAGTCCTGGAACGCCCCGAACCCCTCCTGTCCGGTGGGCGGCTGCCCCACCAGGGCCAGCACCGGCACGCGCGAGGCGTACGCCTCCGCGAGCCCCGGCACCAGGTTCACCGCTCCACCGCCCGACGTCACGGCGACGACGCCGAGCCGCCCGGTGACCCGGGCGTGCCCGTCCGCCATGGTGGCGGCGGAGAACTCGTGCTTGGCCACGACGGTGCGGATCACGTCGCCGGTGTCGCGCACGGCGTCGTAGAAGTCCTCGATGTTCGCGCCGCCCACACCGAACACGTGCCTGACGCCGGACCGGGCCAGCTCCCTCACCAGGTAGTCGACGAGCCGGACCTCGGCAGTCATACGGTGCTCCTGTCGGACGGGGCGGCCCGGACGATGTGACCGGCCGGCGAGACGGTCTGGAAGCGTTGGCGGTACTCGTTCGGGGTCAGTTCGAGCGTCCGGCCGAAGGACCGGAAGAACGTCTCGGGGGCCGGGAACCCGCAGCGCCGGGCGATCTGGGCCACCGGCAGATCGGTGGTCTCCAACAGCTTGCGGGCCCGGGCGATGCGCATCTGTTCGATGTACTGGGCCGGGGGCGTCCCCACCTCGCGCCGGAACACCCGGGCGAAGTTCCGCAGGCTCATGTTGGCGCGATCGGCGATCTCGGCCACGGGCAGCGGCAGTTCGAGGTGGTCGAGGATCCACTCCTGCGCGGTGCGAATGGGGGCGCGATCGGCGAGTTGCGCGTCCAGAACCGCGCTGAACTGCGACTGCCCGCCGTTGCGCTTGAAGAACAGGACCAGGAACCGTGCCACCTCCAGCGCGAACGCCGCACCGTGGTCGGCCTCCACCAGGGACAGGGCCATGTCTATGCCGGTCGACACCCCGGCCGAGGTGACGAACCGGCCGTCCCAGACGAAGATCGGCTCACGCTCCACCGTCACGTCCGGGTACCGCTGGGCCATCTCCTCGCAGAAGGCCCAGTGCGTGGTGGCGCGCCGCCCCGTGAGCAGACCGGCCTCGGCGAGCAGGAAGGCCCCGCCGCACACGGAGGCGACCCGGCGCGACCGGGCCGCCGCCCGGCCGACCCAGGCGACCAACCCGCCGTCCTCCAAAGCCTCTTTGAGACCCCATCCGCCCGGGACGAGGAGGGTGTCGATCGGGCCGCCTCCCACGTCGAGCGGCTCCGCCGCGATCGCCATGCCCGAGCACGTCCGCACGAGCGGTGCGTCGGAGGAGACGAACTGGGTCCGATAGCGGACACCCGTCCCGGGGAGCATGCGGTTCGCGGTGTCGAACACCTCGATCGGACCGGCTATGTCCAGTGCCTGTGCACCGGAGTAGACCACCACCACAACACGTCGCTGATGCACGGTCACAGCCTGTATCCGGCGCGACGTGGCGGCAATGACGGTCTACTGACGAATTCGGCCATGAGCTGCGGCCGGGACCTCCCGGAGCGCCGCCGGCCAGCCCTGATCACGGAGGGTGACCGCCGGTGTGAAACGGGTCACATCGGAGGTGTCACCGGATGCCGGGCGTGGCGCCCTCGGCGGTTGCCCGGGTCGCCGTTCCAGTGGCCGGGTCGACCGGCGGGACTCACTCGGGGCGGTAGCCGGTGAGCAGCAGGGCGATGTCGTCGGAGCGGTGCGGGGAGCGCAGGGCCTTGCGCAGGAGTCGGTCGGCGAGCTCGTCGAGGTCCTCGGCGCGGGCGTGGGCCAGTGAGGCCCGCAGGTCGTCGATGCCCACGTCGATGTCGGTGCCGCGTTCCTCGACGAGGCCGTCGGTGTAGAGGGCGAGGATCGAGCCGCGGGGGAGTTCCAGCCGGGTCTCCGGGTAGGTGCTGGTGCCGTCGATGCCGAGGAGCGGCCCGCCTTCCAGCTCCAGCACGTCGGTGCGGCCGTCGGGCCGGCGCAGCAGCGGCGGGCAGTGCCCGGCGCGGACGGCGTGGGCGCGGTCGGCGCTCGCGTCGATGCGGATGTAGCAGCAGCTGGCGAGCAGCCCGGGGTCGAGGTCGGTCATGAGCCGGTTGGTGCCGGCCAGGACGGCGCTGGGCGAGTGGCCTGCCGTGGCGAAGGCCCGTACGGCGCTGCGTAGTTGGCCCATGGTGCCGGCTGCCGCGACGCTGTGCCCCTCGACGTCCCCGATGACGAGGGCCACGCCGGTGCCGGTGGGGATCACGTCGTACCAGTCGCCGCCGATGTGCATGCCGCTGGTGCCGGGCAGGTACCGGCCGGTGGTGCGGATACCGGGCAGGTCGGGCAGGCGGTGGGGCAGGAGTGCGTTCTGCAGCCCGTGGGCGAGGGCGGACTTCTCGTCGTAGAGACGGGCGCGTTCGAGGGCCTGGGCGATCAGACCGCCGAGCGCGGTCAGGAGGCCGCGGTCCTTGGTGGTGAAGTGGTGGATCTCGTCGAACCCGAGGATGCAGGTCCCGACGGGACGGTTGGAGGCGACCAGCGGGAGGTACGCCCAGGCTCCGAGGCCTTCGGCGGGATGGGCCCGGCGGCCGTCGGCGAGGTCCTGCGGGGACTCGACGAACAGCGGTACGCCGGAGGTCAGGGTCTCCGTTCCGGGCAGGGGCGTGTCGAGGGGTTTGCCTTCGAGCCAGTGCAGGAAGCGGTCGTGGTAGCCGGTGTGGAACAGCAGGTGCAGACGGCCCTCGTCGATCAGGTAGATGGCCAGATGCTGTCCGCCGAAGGCCGGCATGAGCTGGTCCGAGACGACGTTGCACACCTCGTCCGTGGTGACCGCCTCGGTCAGCGCGCTGCTGAGTTGCAGCACGCGGTAGATGGCGCCCAGACGTGCGGGGGCCGCCTGGGCCTGGGTCCCCTGGGCCGCCTGGACCGTCGGCCGGCCCGGTGCGGGATGCGCGGTGTCCGACCCGGGCGATGCGGTGGTCGGCTCCGGGGGGTCCACCGGTGGTCCGGACGGCGCCACCCTGCCGGTCACACCGCTGGCGTCGGGGTGGAGGGAGAAGGCGAGCCACCGGTCCGGCGGGCGGTGGGCCAGGAAGGTACCGGGCTGTTGCGAGACCATCGCGGCCCGGTACCGGTCCTCGTAGGTGGGATCGGACAGCCAGGGCAGGACATCCCACAGGCGGCGGCCGAGCAGTTTCCGGACGGGCACTCCGAGCAGCGGCTCCAGACCGGGATTGGCGTAGGTGACCCGCCCGTCCGGGGCGAGGGAGAAGAGTCCGTCCCGGAGCCGTTCCACCGCGGTGAGCGCTGCGGCTCCGGCTCCGGTGTCCAGCACACAGCCGACCAGGTGACGGCGCACCTCCTCACCGGGTGCCTCCGGTACGCGGCCGCACAGCTCGACGGTGCGGTACCCGTCGGCGGCACGGATGCGCAGCCGACGGGCGAGCACCCTGCCGTCCGTGGCGGCCGCGCGGGCCGTGGCCCGGAGCGAGGCCCGGTCGCCCGGGTGGAGCCGGGAGGCCAGTGTGTCGGCCCGCCCGTCGAAGCCGCCGGGTGTCAGACCGAAGATCGCGCACAGTTCCTCGTCGGCGACCACGGTCCCGGTGTCGAGCTGCCAGTCGAAGAGGCCGACCCGCACGGCCGGTGCGGTCGGAGCCGGGACCTCGATGGGGACCGTCGAGGCGTCGTATCCGGGCGTACCCCCGCGGTCCCGGAGCGCGGCGAGGGCGCTGCCGAGCCGGCCGGCGATGGCCCGTAGGTGACGGAGCTGGGCCCTGGAGAGTCCCGCGTGCCCGGGCGGGGCCGCCCACACCACCGCCAGCGCCCCGAGCCTCTCCTGCCCGGCCCTGACCGGCACCGAGGCGGAGCCGAACGCGTACGGCAGGGCCACCGCGAGCTGCGGATAGCGTCGCATCGTCTCGCCGGCGTCGGCCAGGTGGACCGTCCGGCCCGACCGGTAGGCCGCCGCCACCGGGATGGGGCTGTTGACCGGGATGAGCCGCCAGCCACCGAGCAGTGAAGGCGATGACCCGCAGGTGGCGGCCAGGACGATCGATCGGCTGTCCCGGGAGCGGAGGAAGACGCTTCCGGCGTGGGCGCCGGTCTCCCTGACGGCCTTGACGACGGCCGCCACCAGGGCGTCCTCGCCTTCCGCCGTCACCCTGTCGGCCTCCCGGGCCTCGGCCGCCGGCCCGGGAGGCCGAGGCCCGGGACGGCCCGCACCCGTCGCGGCGCCCGCGTCCGGGTGGGCCGCCGCGTCGGTCGTGACCTGCGGTGCCGACCGCTCCGCCGGATCGCGCACACCCATGTGTCCCGATGTACGTCCGGCCGGCCGCGCTGTCAAGCGGCGGCCCGGATTTCGTCGTTCCTCGGGCGCCCGGCCGGGAAGTGCGAGGGTGAAAATTTTCACGGGGAATGCGGGTGCCGACCCGGACGGGGCATGCGGCCATTCCAATCAACCTGCCCGCAAGGCGTGTTGACGACTGTTGGCCTCCGGGTGGTGGCCGCCGGGGACGCTTCTGCGAAGTCGGGGGGTGAAATTCCACCGGTGGCGGGCCCGGGTCTGCTACTGTCGTCGTAGTTGCAGTAGTGGTTCCCATGAACTTTGTGTGCGCCTGCTGATGTTCCGCAGGCGCATTTTTGTTTCCCGGATCTTCCCGGGTGGGTGCTCATCGCGGCGACTCGGAGCCCGCACCGTGCGTGTTTCGGACAGCCCCTTGAAGGAGATTTTTTTATGGCTAATGGCACTGTGAAGTGGTTCAACGCGGAAAAGGGCTTCGGCTTCATCGAGCAGGAGGGTGGCGGCCCCGACGTCTTCGCCCACTACTCGAACATCAACGCCAACGGCTTCCGTGAGCTGCTCGAGGGCCAGAAGGTCGAGTTCGACGTCACGCAGGGCCAGAAGGGCCCGCAGGCCGAGAACATTCGTCCGCTGTAGTTTTTCTGCCACGGCACCCGCCTAGCAGCGAGGGGCCCGCACCGCGTAGATGATGCCCGGTGCGGGCCCCTCGGCATTGCTCGACGACGCACATCCCCGGCCGTTCAGGCCCCCTGGCTCCGCCACCGGCGGCCATCCCCACGCGAGACGCTCGGCGCCGCGTCCGGATCGGCGCCCTGCCGTGACACCCACGGTTCGAGGTTCTTCGCTCCCGCCCCGCGGTGAGCGCGGACCTGAGGTGACGTGCCGCACGGTTTCACCGTCCACGCCCCGCTCTCCACTCTTTCGGCCCGCTCCCCAGCGACCTCCTGCCGGCGCCCCGCGCTGCGGAGCTGCCTCGCGACGTGCCGCCCCCGGGAAGGTTTCGCATGAACCGCTCCAGTCACTCCCCGTACCGGAACGCCAACTCCCGCTCCTCGTCTCCCTCCCGCTCCGGCGGCGCCCAGGGATCCCGCTCCGGCGGCAGCTCCTTCTACGGCGACCGGCCCGTCGGTGGCCGGGGCGCCCGTCGGAGTTCCGCTCCGCAGGGCGAGTTCGCGTTGCCGGTGAGCACCACCCCGGCGCTCCCGCCCGTCGAAGCGTTCGACGAACTGGACATGCCCACGGCTCTGCTGTCGGTGCTGACCGGCCAGGGCGTCACGTCGCCGTTCCCGATCCAGGCCGCGACGCTCCCGAACTCGCTGGCCGGCCGTGACGTCCTCGGCCGCGGCCGCACCGGTTCGGGCAAGACGATCGCGTTCGGCCTCGCTGTGCTGGCCCGCACCGCCGGCCGGCGCGCCGAGCCGCGCCGGCCGCTGGCTCTCGTGCTGGTGCCCACCCGCGAGCTCGCGCAGCAGGTCACCGACGCCCTCACCCCGTTCGCCCACGCGGTTCGGCTGCGGATGGCGACCGTGGTGGGCGGGATGTCGATCGGCCGCCAGGCGCAGGCACTGAACCGCGGGGCGGAGATCGTGGTCGCCACCCCCGGCCGGCTCAAGGACCTGATCCAGCGGGGCGACTGCCAGCTGGACGGGGTCGGCATCACGGTGCTCGACGAGGCCGACCAGATGGCCGACATGGGCTTCCTGCCGCAGGTCACCGAACTCCTCGACCAGGTCGCCGAAGGCTGCCAGACGATGCTGTTCTCCGCCACCCTGGACCGCAACGTCGACCGCCTGGTGCGCCGTTTCCTCAAGGACCCGGTCACCCACTCGGTCGACCCGTCCGCCGGGGCGGTCAGCACCATGGAGCACCACGTTCTCCACGTGCAGAACCACGACAAGAACGCCACGATCGCCCACATCGCCTCGCGCGAAGGCGGCGTGATCATGTTCATCGACACCAAGCACGGCGCCGACCGCCTGGTCGAGGACCTGCTCGCCAACGGCGTGAAGGCCGCGGCCCTGCACGGGGGCAAGTCCCAGCCGCAGCGCACCCGCACCCTGGAGCAGTTCCGGACCGGCCGTGTCACCGCGCTCGTCGCGACCAACGTCGCCGCCCGCGGGATCCACGTCGACGGGCTCGACCTGGTCGTCAACCTGGACCCGCCGGGCGACCACAAGGACTACCTGCACCGGGGCGGGCGCACCGCCCGGGCCGGCGAGTCCGGCACCGTCGTCACCCTCGTCCTGCCGAACCAGCGCCGCGAGATGGCCCGCATGATGACCACCGCCCGGATCACCCCCGTCACCACCCCGGTCAGCGCCGGCGACGAGGACCTGGCCCGCATCACCGGCGCCCGCGTGCCCACCGGCATCCCCACCGTGATCGCCGACCCCGTCGTCGAGCGCCCCCGCCGCAGCCCGTCCGGGAGTCGGGGCCGTCGCAGCCGCCCCACCTCTGCCGGCGGTGACACCCGCGTGGGCGCCGGCCGCGACGGCCAGGGTCCCTCCGGCCGCCGCCGGGCGCCCAGGCGCGGCGCCCTCGCCGTCTAGCACCCGCCGGGCCCCGGTGGGCGGCCCGGCCGCCGACCCCGCCCCCGGGGGC
>NZ_JBIURH010000009.1:0-235525 GCF_044740765.1 Kitasatospora sp. NPDC088346 | reverse complement strand
GGTGCCCTGCGGGGGCGTGGCGGCGCGGCCGGCGGCCTGGGCGCCGGCGGCCGGGAGGTTCTGCACGGCGCCGGCGCGGGGGCGGCCGGGGCCCCCCCCCCCCCCCCGGGCCCCGGCGGCCGCCGTCGGCCGCCCCACCGCCAGTGCACCGACTCCCGCCGGCCCCGGCGGGAGAGACACGGAGGAGTCCGCCCATGACCAGCACCCTCGAACACCCCATGACCAGCGCCGCCACGGTCGGCGACCTCATGACCCGCCCGGAGCTGCAGGTCAGCGACGATGTCATGGTCGACACGGCGACGGACATCCTGCGGGGTTCCGGCGCCGACCACATCCTGGTCCGCGACGACGACGGCCGCTGCGCGGGGTTGCTGACACGTCTGCACCTGGCACCGTTCCAGGCCCGGTCCTGGTACACCGAGCGCACCCCCGTGCGCGACATCGTCCTCGACCGCGCCCCGTTCGCCACCGCCGACATGCCCGCTGCCACGGCGGCCGTGGCCATGCGCGCCCGTGGCCTGGACGCGTGGCCGGTGGTGGACGACGACGGCCGCGCCATAGGCCTGCTCAGCCTCTAGGCGTATCGACCGGCGTTGTTGACGGGGCCTTGCCGAACACACCGCCGCGCGGCACCGAGTACTCGGGGCAAGTCGGGTCGTCCGGCAGCGTGGCCACCAGTACCGCTGGGAGGGGCAGTTCGGCGGCCCTGGCGGTGGGGTGGCGGGTCGGGCCCGGCAGGAGGCAGGCCCGCTTCGGTGCGGTGTTGACATGAACACCCCAGCGAATTTGGATGGTGGCCACACCTGAACGGTCGGCCATTCTCTGCCGGCGATCCCGAAAACCCGTCACCAGGTAAGGAAGGACAGCCATGCCCTTTCGACGCTCGGCCTTGATGGTCGCCGCGGCAGCCGCGGCCGTGTCGGCGCTCGCGGTACCCGCCTCCGCCACCGAGTCGGCCCGCTCGACGGCGGCGGGCCAGGCCGGCTTCGTCGTGAGCCGGGCCCAGTTCGACGCGATGTTCCCGAACAGGAACCACTTCTACACCTACGACGCGCTGGTCGGTGCGATGAGCGCCTACCCCGGATTCGCGCGCACCGGCAGCGACACGGTCAAGCGGCAGGAGGCGGCGGCCTTCCTGGCGAACGTGAGCCACGAGACCGGTGGCCTCGTCTACGTCGTGGAGCAGAACACCGCCAACTATCCGACGTACTGCGACGCCCGCCAGCCCTACGGGTGTCCGGCCGGAAAGGCTGCCTACTACGGGCGGGGCCCGCTCCAGCTCAGCTGGAACTTCAACTACAAGGCGGCGGGCGACGCCCTGCACGTCGACCTGCTGCACAACCCCGACCTGGTGCGGACCAACGCCCAGATCGCCTGGAAGACCGCACTGTGGTACTGGAACACCCAGAACGGGCCCGGTTCCATGACGGCGCACCAGGCAGTGGTCGCCGGCGCCGGATTCGGTCAGACGATCCGCAGCATCAACGGCGCCGTGGAGTGCGGCGGCAGGAACACCGCGCAGATGCAGCACAGGGTCAGCCTCTACAAGAAGTTCACCCGGATCCTTGCAGCGGCCCCCGGCAGCAATCTGACCTGCTGAGCGGGTGATCCCGAGGAGGAAGTCATGCGCACGCTCCTGACCAGGCTGTTCACCGTCGTTGCCGCTGTCGTGCTGACGGCGGCGCTGCCGAGCGCGGCCACGGCTGCGGGCGCGGCCACGGCCACGGCCACGGCGACCCGCACCGCGTCGGCCGCGGCTCCGGCTCCGGCCGCGGCTCCGGCTGCGGCGGTCAACCACACGGTCACCTTCGTGAACCGTTCCGCACAGAAGCTGTGGATCGGAAGTGGCGTCAACGCCGACGGGTCGAAGCAGTTCGGCCGGTTGCCGGTCCTGGCGCCCGGCCAGTCGGCGACGGTGACGATTCCGGAGACGGCCGCCCCGTTCCACTGGCGGGGGAAGTTCTTCGCACGGCAGGGCTGCGGCGGTGCCTCCGGCAGTACCTTCCACTGCGGGGTGGGAGACTGCGGCCGGTTCGCGGACCACTGCACGACGGGCGAACAACCCGTCAGTCTCGCGGAGTTCAACTTCGACAGCAGGGACGGCAAGGCTCCCTGGTACGACGTGAGCTACGTGAACGCGTTCTCGCTGCCGATCACGATCACTCCGTTGAACGTCACGGTTCCGGCCGCCGGCGGATGCGATACGCGAGGCTGCGGAGCGAACCTGCTGCCCGCCTGCCCGGCCGCCGATCTGCGGCGCTGGCCGGACGGCAGGCCGATGCTGTGCACCAACCCCAGCCGGGACACCCCCAGCGACTACAGCCGTGCGCTCAGCGCGAGGTGCCCCAAGGCCTACACGTGGTCCAAGCAGGACCAGCAGCCGGGCAACCGGGTGATGCAGCAGTGCAGTCGTTGCAGCGGCTTCACCGTCACGTTCGCCGGCGTCGCGTGAGCGTCCCGTCCGCGACTCCGCAAGGGAAATCGTGCTGAGAGGGAGGAACACGGTGCGGCGTGGAATACGCCTGTTGACCGTTCTGCTCGCGGTGTCGAGCTGCCTGATGGTCGGCACGCCGGCCGACGCGGCCGCCGGCGCGGTGAAGAAGAAGGGCGTGAGTGCCTGGAACTTCACCGGCGTCACCCAGGCGATGGCCGACGCCAGGGTCGGCTGGTTCTACACCTGGTCCTCGGACCGCCAGCAGATCAGGCCGCCGGCCGGCGTCGAGTTCGTGCCCATGATCTGGGGTGCGGCCTCGGTGACCGACACACAACTTGACACGGCCAGGCGGGAGGGCAGGACCCTGCTCGGATTCAACGAACCGGACCTGTCCGCCCAGGCCGGCATGAGCCCGGGCCGGGCCCTCGACCTCTGGCCCCGGCTCCAGTCGACCGGGATGCGGCTGGGGGCGCCCGCGGTGGCCGGCGGTGGCGACCGCGCGGGCGGCTGGCTGGACCAGTTCATGAAGGGCGCCGCGGCCCGTCACTACCGGGTCGACTTCATCCCGCTGCACTGGTACGGCTCGGACTTCCGCGCCGATGCCGCGACGGCTCAGCTGCGGAGCTACCTCCAGGCCACCTACGACCGCTACAGGAAGCCGATCTGGCTCACCGAGTACGCCCTGATCGACTTCTCCAGCGGCACCCCGAGGTATCCGACACCGCAACAGCAGGCCGCGTTCGTGACGAAGTCGGCCGCCATGTTGCAGGGGCTGCCCTTCGTCGAGCGCTACGCGTGGTTCACGCTCTCCGCGGACCGCGGCGGCACCGGTCTCTACAAGGGGGCGACGCCCAACCGGATGGGTGCGGCGTACCGCGCGGCCGGCTGAGCACGGGCCCCGGCCGCAGCCGGACGGACGCGACATCCGGAAACACCCTCACGCTGACGGAGGGGCGGAGTCCGGTGGTGCGGCCGTCCGGTGCGGCCCGGGCCGTCAGAGCCGTTCGGGGACGGGGTTGCCGACGGCCTCGATGGCGCGGCGGACGGGGACCTTGAGCAGGACGGCGAAGCCGATCACGAAGAACACCAGCAGGGAGATGATCGCCGAGCGGTAGCTGCCGGTGATCTGGTAGGCGAGGCCGAAGACCAGCGGGCCCATCCAACTGGTGCCGCGGTCGCTGACCTTGTAGACGCTGAAGTACTCGGCCTCCCGGCCGGCCGGGATGAGGTGGGAGAACAGCGAACGGGAGAGGGCCTGGCTGCCGCCGAGCACCAGGCCGATCATGCAGGCCAGTGCGAAGAACCAGGCGGGCTGGTGGGCCGGCATGAGGTACCCGAGCGCGAGGGTGATGACCCAGCCGACCAGGGAGCCCAGGACGGTGCGCTTGGCGCCGTACCGGCGGGCGATCCGGCCGAGCAGCAGCGCGCCGCCGATCGCGACGATCTGGACCAGGAGCACGGCGGCGACGAGCGAGGTCTGCTCCATGCCGAGTTCCTCGCTGCCGTAGAGCGAGGCCTGGGAGACGACGGTCTGGATGCCGTCGTTGTAGCAGAGGAAGGCGCCCAGGTAGAGGAGCGTGAGCGGGTACTCGCGCATGCCGCGCAGGGTGCGGGCCAGTTCGCGCAGGCTGCCGGCGGCGGGCAGGTCCGCCGCCGCCGCGCGCTCGGGGGCGACACCGGCCCGGGAGGGCAGCCGCAGCAGCGGGACGATCGTGAACAGCGCCCACCACAGGCCGGCCGAGGCGAGGCAGATCCGCACGGCGGTGCCGGTGGACAGGCCGAGTGCGTCGTGGCCCTCGAACAGGGCCAGGTTGGCGACCAGCAGCAGGCCGCCGCCCGCGTACCCGTACGCCCAGCCCTTGGAGGACACGGCGTCGCGGTCGTCGGGGGAGGCCAGTCCCGGGAGGTAGGCGTAGGAGAGGGCGACCGACACCGCGTACGCGATGTTGGCGACCACCAGCAGCGCGCCGCCGAGGAGGTAGTGGTCGCCGCCGAGGAAGAACATCCCCATCGTGGCGACCGCGCCGACGTAGGCGAAGCCGCACATCAGCTCCTTGTGCCGCCCGGTGCGGTCCGCGACCGTGCCGGTGAACAGCATCACCGCGACCGACAGCAGGACGGAGAAGGAGACCGTGTACGGGAAGAACGATCCGGCGCGGATCGAGAGGCCGAGCGGGTGCACGTTGCCGGCCGGGTCGGCGGCGTTCTTGGCCACCGTGGTCAGGTACGGACCGAGGAACACCGTCAGGACGGTGGCCGAGAAGGCGGCGTTGGCCCAGTCGTTGATGTACCAGCCGAACTGCATCCGCCGTAGGGCACGGCCGTCGGTGGCGGTTGCCGGGTGGTCCGTCAACCGGTCCGACAGGGGGTCCGTGGTGTTCATGGGGCTCCTGTCTCCGTGCTGGAGCCGGCGCTGCCGTCGGTCCAGCAGCCGCGCTGGTCGAGGACGTCCCGCAGGACGCCGATGTGATCGGCCATGATGCCATCCACGCCGAGGTCGAGGAGAGCCCTGATCCGGGTGGGATCGTCCACGGTCCAGACGTGGACCTGTAGGCCGAGTCGGTGGGCGGTGCGGACAAATGCCCGGTCGACGACCCGCACGCCGCGGTGCCGCTCCGGCACCTGCGCGCACAGCCCGGCGAACGGCGCTCCCCGTCCCCGCAGCAGCGGGCCGGCCAGCGAGCGCAGCCGCAGCCGGGCCACCTCGCGCGGGCCGAGCGAGGTGGCCAGCCGGGGGCCGGCGGCGGCGCGGACGGCGGCGAGGCGGCTGTCGGAGAAGCCGCCGACGCAGACCCGGTCCCAGGCGTTCGTCCGGCGGACGGTCTCGACCAGTGGCCCGACGGCCGGGGCCGCCTTGACGTCGATGTTGAAGCGGGCCGCGGGGAACGAGCCGAGCAGGTCCTCCAGCAGCGGCACCGGCTCGGTTCCGCCGATCCGGGCCTGCCTGACGATGTCCCAGGGCAGTTCGGCGACCGCCCCGGTGCGGTCGGTGACCCGGTCGAGGCGGGAGTCGTGGAAGGCCACCAGCACGCCGTCGCGGGTGGCGTGGACGTCCGTCTCCAGGTAGCGGTACCCGAGGGCCACGGCAGCCTCGAATGCGGCGAGCGAGTTCTCGGGGTGGCCGAGGTCGCCGCCCCGGTGCGCGAAGGCCAGCGGCCCCGGCTGGTCGAGGAACGGGTGCATGTGGTGCTCCGGAGCTGCTGGGAGGGGACCGTCGGGCCCGCGGGGCCCAGGTTGTGCTGCCCGCTCGGACGGTGCCCGGGCCGTGCGCGTTACAGTATTGCGCAGGCTGTCAAGCAGTAACGCCGGGTGGGGCGGGAGCGGCCGTCCGTCGGCCCGCACGGGCGGCATCAGCCACCGTCGCGCCCGCCGTGCCGGACGGTGTCGTGGGCGGCCAGTGCGGCGCGCAGGGTCAGCTGGTCGGCGCCCCGGGCGGCGTCCAGTCCGGTGAGTTCCGTTGCTCTGCGCAGGCGGTAGTCGACGGTGTTGGGGTGGACCTGGAGCCGGGCGGCGGCCCGGCGCCGGTCGAGCCCGCAGGCGAGGAACGCACGCAGCGTGTCCAGCAGTTCGGGGCGCCCGGCCAGGGGGGCGAGCAGCGCGCCGAGCCGGTCCCTGGCCGGGCCCGGGCGGCTCAGCTGGTACTCCAGCAGGACGTCGTCGAGGACGTACAGCCCGGGTCCGCGGCCGGAGACCCGTGCCACCTCCCGTAGCTCGCCCACCAGTCGGGAGGCGTCCGCCACGCCGTCCGGTGCCGCGGCGGCCGCCGCCACCAGCAACGCTGCGCCACAGATCCGGCCGAGGTGTTCGACCAGCCGGGAGAGCCGGTCCCGGTCGGTGGCGCCGAAGTCGGCGGGCGGTGTGTCGGAGGGGATCAGCACCAGCCCGCCGTTGCCGGACAGCACGGACAGCGGGACGCCCGCGGTCTGGCGCTGCAGTTCGTTGCGCAGCCGCCGGAGTTTGCGGCGGGCGGCGACCGCGTGGTTCACGCCGGGCAGCAGCTCGTCGGGGTGCGGTCCCATCGTGATGCCCAGGACCAGGTAGCAGGCCGGCAGCGGGAGTCCGGCCCGGTCGGCCGCGGTCTGCGGGTCACCACCCTCCAGCAGGGTGGACAGCAGCGACTGCCGGGCGACCTGCTCGTCGCCGAGCGCCGCCTGCCGCTCCTGGACGTACCCGGCCGCGACCGCGCAGCTCACCAGCCGGAGGTAGCCGAGCAACCGCTGCTGGACCAGCAGGACGTCCGGCAGGTCGTCCGGTCCGGCGGCCGCGAGGACCTGGGCCGCGCACTCCTGCGCCCCGAAGTGGTAGGCCCCGACGACGGCCTCCAGCGGGACGCCCTCGTCCGCGCGCCGGGCCGACGACTCGCTGATCCGCGCCAGTTCGCCCTCGCCGAGGGGTTCACCGGTGCGCAGCACCTCGGTGAAGGCCCGGATGCCGCGGTCGACCTCCCGGGTGATCTCGCCGCGGAGCTGTTCGGAGGGGAGCGCCCCGTAGGCGGGGACCTGCTCGACGAGCTGGGCCATCACGGCGGGGGCCAGGGCCGCCGCGGCGGTCCTGAGCCGCTCGTGCACGGGTATGTCGCCGAGCCGTGGCGCCGGGTCGCGCTGCGCCGGGTTGGACGCGGTCACAATCCACCTCGCGAATCTCTGTTGTCCGGCCCGGGGACAGGGCGCCGTACCGCGGTCATCATGTTTTCCGGGACGTTACCTACCAGTTGGTAACACGCTCGCCGGTGGACCACCAGAGGTGCGCACACCCTGACCGCACCGTCCACCGGACCCCCACAGAGCCACGCCCGCCCGACCCCGCCCGTCCCCGCCCGACCCCCTCCCACCCCCACCCGCCGGAGGACCGCCTTGCCCGCGCCACAGGCCGCCGCGCCCCCACCTGCCGCCGCCCTCGCCGTCCCCCGGGACACCACCGCGCCGCACGCCCGCCGCCCCGACCCCGCCGGTGGCCCCGTGCGGTGACGGGCGTCGCCCCGCCGGCGCGGGGCCGCCCCGGTACGGGAACGCCGCCGTCGCCCGCCGCTTCGAGCCGCCAGGCGGCGCCCTGACCGTCCTCCGATCCGGCCGACGCCACGGGCCCGACCACCCGTCAGGCCCCGACACGGCGCCGGCCCGACGGCCGCCGCGCCCGCGTCACCCCGCCGTGTCACCCGCCCACGTCACCCCGTCGCGCCTCCGCGCGGCGGTGGCCGCGGGGCCCTGTACCGCCACCAGATCCCGTTGATCCCATCCCACGAACCGGGGGAGAAATGCGCAGGAACACGTCTCGGCTGCTCGCCGTCGCCGTCACCGCCGCCATGGCGGCATCGGCCGTGGCCGCCACCGCAGGCCCGGCCGCCGCAGCCGCACCGCAGGCTTCGACGGCTTCGGCGAGCGACCCGTTCTACACCTACGACGGCAACGTGCCGCTGGCCTCCCTGGCGCCGGGCACCGTGCTGAAGACCCGGACCCTGGCGTACCACCTCGTGGGGCTGCCCACCCCGGTGAAGGCGATCCAGCTGCTGTACCGCACCACCGACGCGCAGGGCCGCCCGGCCGCCAACGTCACCACGGTGGTGCGAAGCCTGACGGGCGACGGCAGCAGGGCCGTCTCGTACCAGTCGTTCTACGACTCCCTCAACCCGCAGGACAGCCCGTCCCGCGCCGTCGCCGGCAACCTCACCCTCGGTGGGCTGATCCCGAACGCCGAGGCGCTCTTCCTGGTGCCGCTGCTGGCGCAGGGCTACAACCTCGTCATCCCGGACACCGAGGGACAGAGCGCCGACTTCGCGGCCGGACCGGAGTACGGGACCAACACCCTGGACTCGATCCGCGCCGCGACCAGATCCGCCGACACCGGCATGAACGCCGACACCGCCTTCGGGCTCATGGGCTACTCCGGCGGTGCCATCGCGACCAACTGGGCGGCCGCACTCGCACCGAGCTACGCACCCGACGTCAACGGCAGGCTGGTCGGCTTCACCGAGGGCGGCCTGCTCGTGGACCCGGCCCACAACCTCAGGTACGTCGACGGCTCGCTGGTGTGGAGCGGTGTCATCCCGATGGCGGTCATCGGGGTCTCCCGCTCCTTCGGCATCGACCTCAAGCCCTACCTGAGCGACTACGGCCTGTCCGTCTACCAGCAGTTGGAGCACGGGTCGATCGTCGACGCCGTCGGCCACTACCCGGGGCTGACCTGGAAGAAGATGGCGAAGCCGCAGTACGCCGACCCGAACTCGGTGCCGGCCTTCCTCGCGGCGGTGAACCGGATCAACCTCGGCTCCGCTCCCACCCCGACCGTCCCCGGGGACATCGCGCAGGGCAACGGCGGCGTCCTGGAGGGCACCTTCGGCAGCCCCTCCGGCATCGGGACCGGCGACGGGGTCATGGTCGCCGGGGACGTCCGGGCCCTCGCCCGGCAGTACTGCGCCACCGGCGACGGAGCGATCAACTTCCGGCAGTTCGACCTGCTCAGCCACGTGGGCGTTCCCGTCGTCTGGGCACCCCTCGCCCTGGGCTGGCTCAACGACCGGTTCGCGGGCCGCACCGCGCCCTCCGACTGCGGCCACATCCCCGCCGGGAACTCCCTGGACCCGGAGCAGCCGGCGCCGACCTCCTGACGACCTGCGCCCCTCACACCCCCGTACTCCCGAGGCCCCGCCGCACCCTGCCCCACGCGGCGGGGCCCGCCCGCGCCCCGGGCGGTGCCCCCGGGGCGCTCACGCCGGAGCCGACCGGCGACGTCACCGGCGTCCGGATGCCGACGGTCTTGCGGGCGCGTCGACCGGCACGGGCCCGGGTTCAGGCCTTCGGTCCAGATGCCCCGTCGACGGCCGTGGGCTGGGTGGTGGGCGATCGGCGGTCCGTCCGGTGAAGCGTGACGCAGGTCACCGCGAACGCAGAACCCGGGTGCCCCGGTCGGCGTCTGGCTGGTGTGAGATCACGCAGGAGAGCATGGGACGAGCTGGACGAGGAACGCCTCGTCCGGCTGGTGGCCAAGGGCGACCGCCGGGCGTTCGACGAGCTGTACCGGCGGACGTCGCCGTGGCTGGCGGTGCGGTTGCGCCGCCGTTGCGCGGACGAGCAGATCGTCGCCGAGGTCATGCAGGAGACCTACCTGGCGGTGTGGCGCGCGGCCGGCGCGTTCGCCGGGAGCGCGGTCGGCGGGACGGCCGTCGGGTGGCTGTGGACGATCGCGGCGCGCCGTCTGGTCGACGCGTTCCGGCGCCGGGCCCACCACGCCGAGCCGCCGGTGGCCGCCGCCGAGCGGGCGGTGGTGCCCGCCGCGGAGGACGAGGCGCTCGCCGGGACCGTCGGCGGTGACGTCGGCGACGCGCTGCGGCGACTGGCGCCGGAGCTGCGCGAGGTACTGCAGGCCACGGTGCTCGACGGACTGTCCGTCCGGGAGACCGCCGTACTGCTCCAACTGCCCGAGGGCACGGTCAAGACCCGTGCCCGGCGGGCCCGAATCGCGATGCGGGAGACGCTGGCATGAGCGGGGAACACGCGTCGATCAGGTTGATCGACGCCTACGCGCGCGGTGACGCGGCGATGGCCGCGGACACGATCTGGGCCCTGGAGGCCCACCTGGAGACCTGCGCACCGTGCCGGGGGCGGCTGGCGGCGTCCGTGGCCACCGCGGCGCCCGACATCGCCGCGCTCGTCGACACCGTCCGGGCCGGTCTAGAACCGCAGTTGGACGCGGCCGGCCGGGCGCCCCGGCGGCGGTACCGCCCACGGTGGGTGCCGGCCTGGCTGACGCCGACCATGACGCCGTGGCTGGCGATGACCCTCGTCGTCACCCTGACGGCGCTGCTGCTGGACGCGGTCGCACCGCCGACGTTCTTCGGCGACGTCTCGCCCGTCGTCCCGATCGCGCCCGTGCTGCCGCTGTGCGGTGTCGCCGCCTCGTGGTCGCGCGGCCTGGACCCGGCGCACGAACTGACGGCCTCCACCGCCCGGGCCGGCCTGCCGCTGCTGCTGCGCCGCACCACGGCGGTCCTCGTGGTGGTGCTGCCCGCGCTCCTGGTGGGCGGATGGCTGACCACCGGGACCATGACGGCCGCCCAGTGGCTCCTGCCCTCCCTGGCCTTCACCTCCACCGCCCTGGCCCTGGGCAGCGTGTTCGGCGTGACCCGCGCCGCCGCCGGGCTGGCGCTCGCCTGGGGCGTCGTCGTGGTGGCCCCCGGGTGGGTCACCGGCCGCGTCCCGTCGGCCCTCACCTACCTCCTGCAACCGGACCAACTGCCCCTGTGGGGCCTGCTCCTCGCGCTCGGCACCGGCGCCGTGATCGCCCGCCGGGACGCGTACTCGACGCTGTGAAACCATCCCCGACCCCCGAGAGGGACCACCGCATGACACCCATGACGAGCGCGGCCGACACCGCGCCGAAGACCTACGCCTGGGAGATCCGGGCCGACGGCCTGAGAGTACGGGTCGGACGCAGGAAGATGGCCGTCGACGGGCTCGACCTCTCCCTGGGCCGCGGCGCCCACGGCCTGCTGGGGCCCAACGGCGCGGGGAAGACCTCACTGATCCGGGCACTGGCGACCGTGCTGCGACCGGCCGACGGCGAACTGGAGCTGCTCGGCACCTCCGTGCGCACGCTGGGCGACCACCGGGCCCTGCGCCGTCGGATCGGCTACCTGCCGCAGGACTTCGGCTACTACAAGCGCTTCACCGTGCGCGAGTTCGTCGAGTACATGGCCTGGCTGAAGGAGGTCCCCAAGGCCGACGTCCCCGCAGCCGTCCAACGGGCCGTGGAACGGGTGGGACTGGCCGACCGCGCCGACCACCGGATGAAGACCCTGTCCGGGGGCATGGTGCGGCGGGCCGGCATCGCCCAGGCGATCGTCAACGACCCCGAACTGCTGCTGCTGGACGAGCCGACGGCCGGCCTCGACCCGGCGCAGCGGCTGCGCTTCCGTGAACTGCTGCAGGAACTTGGCCGCGACACCTGCGTGGTGGTCTCCACCCACCTGGTCGAGGACGTCGCGGCCGCCTGCTCCGACGTGGTGCTCTTCGCCGAGGGCCGCCTGGTCTTCCAGGGCACGCCGGACGACCTCGCCGCCGCGGGCGGCCCCGAGTTCCCCGGCGACAGCCCCCTGGAGCGCGGATACTCGGCGCTGCTCCGCACCTCCGGGCAGCAGGGGGGCACCTGGTGAACTCCCGTGTGCTGCGCATCGAACTGAGGCGCTCGGTCGCCCCGTGGGCCGGTGTCGTCGTGCTGGGCGGCAGCCTGGCGGTGTTCTGCCTGATCGACGGCATCTGGTGGAAGGGCACCGCGGGCTGGTCGGCCCAGTGGACCACCATGGCCATGTGGACCCGCTACCTGCTGGCCTTCTGGTGGCCGCTCACGGTGGGCCTGGGGGCGGTGTACGGGCTGCGCGAATCCCGTTCCCGCACAACCGAGTTGCTGGCGACCACACCGTTGCCGGCCTGGCGTCGCGCGGCGCTGCCGGCCGGGGCGGCGGCGCTCTCGCTGGCGGCAGGCTTCGGCCTCCTGGTCCTGGTGGGCGGGGTCCAGGTGGCGCTCGGCCCGACCACCTACACGTCCCTCGGCTGGCTGCCGATCTCGCTGGTCGCGGCGCTGGCCCTGGTCGCGGGGGCGGTGTTCGGCATGGGCGTCGCGCGGACCCTGCCGTCCGTGCTCACCCCGCCGGCCCTGGTGGTGTTCTTCCTGATGCTGACCAGTCTCCTCCTGCGGGAGAACAGCGACGGGGCCCTGCCGTCGAGCGTCGCGCCGAACCGGCTTGCCCAGCTGTCCCCGGTGACCACGGAGCCCCGGGAGATGCTGCTGACGCTGTCCGGTTCCGTGCACGTCGGTCAGACGCTCTGGCTGCTCGGCCTGCTCGCCACCGGCTTCGCCCTGCTGGCGGCCACGACCCCGCGGGCCCGGCTGCTCGCCGTGGTCCCGGTGCTGGCCGGCGCGTTGCTGGCCCTGCTGGTCCTGCCGGCGGCGGCGCGCGACACCTATGTGGTCGACAGGGCCGCCGCGGCCCCGGTCTGCGACGGACCGGTGTGCGTGACGCGGGCGAACGGCGCCCGCCTGCCCGAGCTCGCGACGCGCGGCAAGGACGCGCTGCGCGTGCTGCACGACGTCCTGGGCGGCGACGCACCGGCCTCGGTGCGGGAGGACACCGTGCTGCGCGCACTCGGCGGGGAACGCTCGCTCTCCGGGGACGTTGTCCTGGTGGACTTCGACGAACGGCTGTTCGTCGACGCGACGGGCGAGCGGCTGACCCGCGCGCTGATCGGCCAGGGGCTGGTCCCGAACTGCTACGGGAACAGCGACCGGGAGGGCGGCGGGCAGGGCACGGTCGCCTCCCAGAGCATCGCCGTGAGCTGGGCCTTGCATGATTCCCGGCTCCAGCCGCTGCAGGACAAGGGCAGCGACACGTACTCGCTGCAGACCTGGGCGGCCGCCGAGGTGGGCTGGCAGCGGCTGACTGCGCTGCCACCGGCCGAGCAGCGGGCCCGGATCGCCGCCGTGCACGACGCCGCGCTCGCCTGCTCGGTGGGCGACGGGCTGCTGGCGCCGGCGGGGGAGGGGCCGCGATGAAATGGCTGACCCTGTACGCCCGTTCACGGCAGGTGCCGGTCTCGGCCGTCGCGGTCGCGCTCGTCGCGCTGGCGGTGTGGGTCTTCGACGGCCCGGGCCCGGAGGACCTGGCGACCGCCGTCCTGGTCCTCACCGCGAGCGTGGCGGCGGCCTCCGTGGGACTCGGCGGTCCGGACGTCGTGCTGGAGCGGACGGCCGCGATCCGGTGGCTGCCCCGCCGGGCGGCGCACGTGCTGCTGATCGGGGTGTGCGCCGGTGCGGCGCTGCTGACGGTCCAGGCGGCGGGAGCGGAGCTCGCCCCGTCCGGGGTCGTCGTCCGGGACAGCGCAGGCCTGGTCGGCCTGGCCGCGCTGGGCGCCACGGTGTTCGGGGCGCAGTTCGCCTGGACCCTGCCGACGGGCTGGCTCGCGGTCACCCTCGTCGTCCCGACGCCGGGCGGCAGGGTGGGAGAGGTGGTCAACTGGATGATCTTTCCCTCGGACACGACGGCGTCCGGCGCGGTCGCGTGGGCCCTGCTGGCGGCCGGCACCGTGGTGTACGCCGTGGCCGGCCCGAGGCGGTGACGGGCGCGCCCCGATGGTCATCTTCGGTCCCTGTCACGGAAGTTAGGGGTTGGACGGGGACTGGATGGCATGTTCATTACTCGTGTGCCGACGTACAGTTGGTCCATTCCACTGTCCGCTCAGCGGACATCGTCCAGGAGGAGTGCTCTTGTCGACCACGCAGCACAAGCGGGGCGCCGGACGGGTGTTATCGGCGCTGATGGCGGCGGTGTGCGGGATCATCACCGCCGTCGCGCTCGGCACCACCCCCGCGGCGGCCGCCGACCAGCGCCACGCGATCTACGCGATCGCCCACCGCGTCGACACCCTGGCCGGTGTCGACGCCGCGCTCGGCCACGGCGCCAACGCCATCGAGATCGACGTCTGCGCCTGGTGGAACCCGAACGAATGGCGCGCGTACCACGACTGTTCCTCGGCCGGTGACAACAGGCTGGGGCCGAGCTTCGACAGCATGATCGACCGGATTGTCTCCAACGCCAACTCCGGACGCCGGCTGGCCCTGGTCTGGCTGGACATCAAGGACCCCAACTACTGTGGGGAGCAGGAGAACCGCGGGTGCAGCGTCGCCGGACTGCGTGACAAGGCGCAGCGGCTGACCGCCGCCGGGATCCAGGTCCTCTACGGCTTCTACGAGTACCACGGCGGCAACACGCCGGACGTCGGCGGCCGGGGCTGGAAGAGCCTGGAAGGCAGGCTCGGCGCCCTGGAGGGCATCACCACGACCGGCAGCCGCGACCAGGTCCGGGGTGCCTTCAACCGCTCCGGTTCCGGATTCCCCAACGGCCGCCGGGTGATGGACTACGGCGACAGTGACATCACCAAGGGCTTCGGCAACTGCACGGAGGCCGGCCGCAACACGTGCGCCGAGCTGAAGAAGGGCGCCGCCGACCGCGCCGCCGGACAGCTCGCCGCCACGCTCTCCTGGACGACCACCTACAACGACCCGTGGTACGTCGACAAGCTGCTCGGCGACGCCCGCGTGGACGGCATCATCGCCGGCTACGGTGCGTTCACCGGGGTGCGCGAGTACGACAACGGCTGGCAGTGTGCCAACGCCGTCAATCTCGTCCGCGACTGGGTGAACCGCCACAGCGGCACGCACCGCATGGCCACCAGCGGCGACCGTCTGTTCAGGTGACGGACCGCCCCGCCCCCGGCATCGCGGGGGCGGGGCGTCCTCCGCGTCCCGGTCGCCGGGTGCGTGTTCCACGCCCGGCGCCGGGTACGGGCGTCATCCGCTCGCGGCGTCGTCGGCCTCCCAGCGCAGCAGGTCGCCCGGCTGGCACTTGAGCACCTCGCAGAGGGCGGCGAGCGTCGCGAAGCGCACCGCCTTGGCGCGGCCGTTCTTGAGGACGGCCAGGTTGGCCGGGGTGATCCCGACGCGGTCGGCGAGCTCGCCCACGGACATCTTGCGCCTGGCGAGCATCACGTCGATGTCGACGGTGATCGGCATCAGATCACCTCGTCCAACTCGGCCTTCAGCTGGGCCGCTTCGGTGTCGCGCGCGACGGCCTGGGCGAGCAGCATCCGCAGCACGAGCACGATGAGCGCGACCCCCAGGATGGCCACTGCGATGCCGGCCATGATGACGGTGACGCCCGGGTCCTCCCGCTGGCCCGGCGCGTTGACGGCGGTGACCGCGAACCACAGCAGGGCGATCGCCACGATCGAGCCGATCACGCCGTCCACGTACCGGAAGGCGGCGTGGGAGAACACGGTTCCGCGCCGCACCATCGCCACCAGCCGCCAGACGCAGACCAGTGCGACCTGGGCCGACACCATCCCCAGGATCGTGATCACCCGCAGCGAGGTCAGCGGCAGCGACCCGTCCTCCGGATCGGTGGCCAGGGCCCACACCAGGCCCGCCTGCACGAACACGGTGCCGGCGAGCACCACCACGAGCACGGCGCGCAGCGCGCGCACTGTCAGTCTTCCCACGGCCCATCCCTCCATCGAGTTGCGATGGGAATCTATCGAATTTCGATAGGCCGGGCAAGCGCGGACGTGCTTCCGTGCCGCTGCCCTCCGGCGGTCGTCCGCGGGAGGGCAGCAGCGCACGGACCCGGGCGGGCCAGGGGCCGGTCAGGTGGTGATGGTGGCGACGGGTTCGAGACCGTACGTCCGGGCGTAGCCGTTCTCGGTGCCGACCAGGAGGTCGACGACCTCGAAGTAGCGGTCCCAGAAGGGGGTTTCGCGCAGGGCGTCGACGAGGAGCCGGTAGGCCCGGTGGTCGTCCGCCTCCCAGACCCAGACGTCGGTGACGCGGGCGGAGTAGAACTCCGTGTCGTAGAAGCGCGAGCGGACACCGGTGGTCCGGGCCTTGATGACCGGCAGGACCTGGGTGGTGAAGGCGTGCGCGCGTTCCTGGACGGTCAGGGCGAGCCACTCGGGTGTGGTCTTGACCAGCATGAACGCCGTGACCGGCGGTTCGGTGAGGTCCGTGGGCATCGGGGTGCCTCCAAGGGGCGGGTGGTGGTCCGCGGGCTTCAGGAGAGGACGGCGGGCTTGAGGGTCTCGGCGCACCACTGCGCGAAGCCGGTAGGTGAGCCGGTGGCCGGGGTGCGGGCGACGCCGGCGTCGAGGCCCGCGTCCTTGGCCCGCTTCATGTCGACGAGGGCCTGCACGAACTCCTCGTTCAGGCCGTAGCCGACGAGGGTGGTGTACATCTCGTCGAGCGGCTCGCGTTCGTAGCGGACCGGGCGGCCGAACTGTTCGGTCATGATGCGGGCCAGGTCGTTCGGGGACAGGTCCTGCGGCCCGAGGACCGGGACGCTGCCCGTGCCGGTCCACGAACGGTCCAGCAGCAGGCGGGCGGCCGCGGCCGCGATGTCGGCGACCGCGACCAGGGGGGCCTTGCGGTCGGCGTCGACGACATCGGTGAAGACACCCCGCTCGCGGATCGACTCGGCCTCCTCCAGCAGGTTCTCGAAGAACGACGGGTTGGCCAGGGCCCGGTAGGCGACGCCGCTGCCGGCGATCAGGTCGTCCATGGCGAGGGACGCGGTGACGAGACCGGCCCGGTCGGCGAACGGGGTGCCGCGGCCGAGCGCGGAGACGCCGACGACATGGCCGACGCGGTGGGTGGCGAGCGCCTCGACGGCGGGGCGGGTGAAACCGCTGAAGCCCTCCTCCGGAGTGAGGGACGCGTCCGGGGGGACGAGCCAGAAGACGGCGTCCGCACCCTCGAAGGCCCGGTCGAGGACCCCGGCGTCGCCGTGCGAGCCGGTGACCACCTCGACGCGGCCCCGCGCCGCGTCCGGGAGCCGGGCGGGATCGCGCACGATCACCCGCAGGTCCTCACCCGCGGCGGGGGCGGACTCCAGGAGCCGGGAGAGCAGATGACGGCCGATGTTCCCGGTGGGAGCAGTGATGACGATCATGAAAACCTCGTGGGTCGTGCCGGTTCGGTATGACCTCATCCTGCTGAGAACCTCCGTGCTGCCACAATGGGAACTTCAGCACGGAATCATTGACGGAAATGGAATGATGCTGGTGAGCAGCCCGGATCCGATCATCGACGCCAATCTCGCCATCGCGCTGGACGCCCTGCTGGCCGAGCACAGCGTCACGCGCGCCGCGGCGCGCCTGCACACCTCGCCCGCCGCCATGAGCCGCACCCTCGCCCGGCTGCGCCGCGTCCTCCAGGACCCGGTCCTCGTCCGGGCCGGACAGACCATGGTCCCCACCCCGCGCGCCCAGGCCCTGCGCGAGGAGGCCGCCTCGGTGGTACGCAGCCTCGCGGCGCTGCTCAGCCCCGGCGCGAGCGTGGACCCCGCCAGCCTCCGCAGCACCTTCACCCTCCAGGCCGCCGACCTGGTCGGCGCGGCCCTGGCCCCCGGGCTGCTGGACCTGGCCGGGCACGAGGCGCCCGGGGTCTCGTTCCGGATCCGGGCCGAGGAACTGGAGGCCGGCCCGGCCCTGCGCGACGGCCGGATCGACCTGGAGATCGGATGCATCGACCACGTGGACCCCGAGACCCAGGTCGAGGAACTGGTCAGCCTCCGCATGGTGGCGGCCGTCCGGCCCGGCCATCCGCTCACCGAAGGGCCGCTGACCCCGGCCCGGTTGGCCGCCGCCCGGCACGTCGCGGTCAGCCGCCGCGGCCGGTTCACCGGCCCCCTCGACGCCGCCCTGGCCGAGCACGACCTCCACCGGCGGGTCAGCGTCGTCCTCCCCAGCCACCTGGCCGCGATGACCCTCGCCGCCCGCAGCGACATCGTCTGCCTCGTCCCCGCCGCACCCCCCGGCGCCGCCCCCTCACCGCTCTCCCACGACGCCGACGCCCTCGGGCTGCACCTCCTCGACATCCCGCTCACCCTGCCACCGCTGACCATCGGCATGGCCTGGCACCCCCGGCACACGGCCGACGGTGGGCACCGCTGGCTCCGTGACGCCGTCCGCCGGACCCTCTGCCCACCGGCGGAGCAGCCAACTCACCGACCGGCAGGGGGAGGTGGGTGATCGTGCCCGCGACGGTCGCCGGCCTCGCCTTCACCCGGCCGACCGTCGACTGGGTGCTGTGCCTCCTCGGCATCGCCGGGTTCTGCGACGTCGGACACCTGGCGGGCGCTGGCGATGACGGTGAGCGGCCTGTTCGTCCTGTGGGGCCCGCTGGTGCTCGACCAGGCGGAACCGCAGGCCGCGCCCGCGGAGCTGCCACCCCCGCGCACCGGGAACGCCCGGGCCCACGCCGCCCCCGCCCACGTCCACGTCCGAGCCCACCCCGACGCCTCCGTCCGGCACGGTCGGTCAGTTCCCGCTCCGGCGGTAGTAGTCGACGGAGACCCTGACCGGGCCGTCGCCCGGTGCGGCGGAGAGCAGGCGGACGACGGCGAGGTCCCGGCCGTCCTGGCCGCGGACGCAGAAGGCGCGGCCGGCGAGGTCGGCGAAGCCGAGGCGGGTGGTGGGCCGGGTCTCCAGGCCCTTGAGGCAGTCGGCCGTGCCCAGGCGGGTGTCCTGGCCGAGGTGGGCGTCGTTGTTGTCGGCGACCAGGAACTCACCGGCGGTGCGGCTGACGTACCAGGTGGCGGTCTCCTCCGGGGTGACCGTCCCCGATGCCAGATCGAACTCGTAGCCGTGGTCGGGCGAGACGAGTTCCCGCCCGGTGTACACCGCCGTGTAGCCAAGGGCGGCCGCCGGTGTGCTGGGGGCCGGTGACGGCCCGCCGGTGGGGGTCGGCGCGGGTGTGCCGCCGGTGGCCGGTGCGCTCGCGGCCGTCGGGGCCTCGGCCGGGTACGCGTCGTCCGCGCCGTCGTCGGATCCGTCGGGGGGCAGCGCGTAGGTCCCGGCGATCCCGAGGAGCAGGGCCAGGGCGGCGATCACGGCGAGGGCGGCGGTCGGCTGCCGGGAGCCGGGAGCCGCGGCGGGCCGAACGCCGGTCGGCGCGGGACGCCGGCGTCGTCGGCCGCGCCTGCTCGGCCGCTTCGAGGCGGGTCGGGGTGGGGAGCACGGCGGTGAGTGCTTCGGCGGGGGCCTGCGGGAGGTCGGTGCGCCGGCGGATCTCGGCGCGGACGTGCTGCGGCAGCCAGCCGTCGGTGAAGCGGGGCTGCCCGCCGAGGGCGGGGTGCCGGTGGATCGCCTCGATCAGCTGGGCGGTGGTGGGACGGTCCTCGGGCCGCTTCGCGAGGCAGCGCCGGACGAGGTCGACCAGGCCGGGCGGGAGGACGGTCTGTTCGGGCAGCGGACCGTGCCGGTGCACCACCTCGTGGAGGGAGGGGCCGGGGACGTACGCGGTGGCGAGCCACGGCACGGCGTCGTCCGGGCCGGCGTCGACGACCTGGGCGGTGTAGAGGCCGTGGATGAGGCGGGCGCTGGCCACCTCCTGGGCGAAGCGCTGCCGGAACTCGGGGTCCTCGGCGAGTTCGGGCCGGACGACCTTGAGCGCCACGGGACGGCCGCCGCGGGTGTGGGACAGGTACACCCGTCCCATCCCGCCCGCCCCGAGACGCGCGGCCAGGCGGAATCCGCCGACCTCGGCGGGGTCGTCGGCGGTCAGGGGCTGGAAGGCGGCGGCGGGTGCGGTGCCGGCTCGGTGTGGGTGCATGCGGTGCTCTCTCGGCAGGATCGGGGTGGGGCGGCCGGGGAGGACCCCGCCGCCGGGAGGGCGGTCCCGCCGGACGCTCCTCGCGTCCGACCGCCGGGGTGGGGTGCGGTGTGCGGCGGTGGCCGGATGTCACGGCAGTTTATAGACGGCGTCAGGAATTTCGACCACCACCTCGCGTCGAGCGCGGCTGGATTGGAGTGGTCGCCGGGCGGTTGTGCCACAAACGTCCTGGTCGGGTGGTCGGAACAGGGTAGCAAGGTTACTGACGAAACGATCAGATCACGGCGGGGACAGTGGCCGGCGCGGCCGAGTAGGGTGGTGGGCCGTGGCCAGTCGCAGAACATCAATCCTGGAAGCCTCCGCGCGGGTGATCGCGCGCCGCGGTGTCCGCGGCCTGCGGGTCGAGGAACTCGCCGCCGAGGCCGGCGTGTCGACCGCGCTGATCTACTACCACTTCAAGGACCGCACGGGGATCCTCCGCCAGACGCTGGAGTTCATCAACGACCGGGCGGAGCGCTACACCACCGAGCGCGATCCGGGTGCGCCGCCGCTGACCGCGCGCGAGGAGCTCGACCGGACGCTCCTGCTGGAGTTCCAGGACTCGCCGGAGGTGCGGGAGAACAGCACCGCCTGGGGCGAGCTCCGGGCCAGCGCCGTCTTCGAGGACTCGCTGCGCGAGGACCTCGCCAGGGCGAGCCTGGTCTGGGTGCAGGAGGTCGCCGAGCTGCTGGGCCAGGTGCGGCCGATGACCCCGGCCACCGCGCTGGCCTCCTCGGCGGAGCGGCTGACGGCACTGGTGGAGGGCCTGAGTGTGCGGTGGCTCAGCGGCAGCCTGCCGCTGACCCACGCGCGCGCGCTGATGGCCGAGGCGATCGAGGTCGAGGTGGAGCGGCTGGGCCGCTGACCGCGGCCGGTGAGGTGCGCCCGGGTTGCCGACCGCGTCGGCGGCCCGGGCGTTCGGCTGTGTCGGGACATCGAGCTTGACTGATTTTTCAGTCAGTGCGACGCTGAGGCCATGAGCAGGGACGGCAGCCGCTCGGCGCCCTCCCGTCGGCCCCGGGCCGTCCGGCACCGCGTGACGGGTGCCCCGGCCTCCCGGCTTCGCCCCCGCCTGCGCTCCCGGCCCGGCCCGGTCTCCCGACCGCCGGGCCGGGAGCCGCGGCCCCGCGGCCCCCGAGGGCGGCGCGGGCCCGGCGAAGCGACACTTGATCTGGAGAACCCGATGACCGATCACCGCGGCGAGCACTCGCTCGCCGACCGCCTGCTCGGGGCGCTGACCTCCCGCCGTAGCGTCCTGGGTGCGGCCGGCCTCGGTGCGGCCGGCATCGCGCTGGGCGCGCAGACGCTCGCCGCGACCGCCGCGACCGCCGCGACCGCCGCGCCCACCGGCCCCGGACCGGGCGGCGGACGGCCCTGGGTGCCCGCGGACGACGTCCCGCACGCCCGCACCTGGATGTCCTGGCCGTCCCGCAAGTCGGTCTGGGGCCGGCAGCTGTCCGGCGTGCAGGAGGACATCGCCCTCATCGCACGGACCGTCGCGCAGTACGAGCCCGTGGTGATGTGCGTACCCGACGAGTACAGCGCCCGGCAGGCCCGAGGGCGGTGCGGGACGGCGGTGGAGGTGACCACCGCGATCCCCACCGACGACCTGTGGATGCGCGACATCGCCCCGGTGTTCCGCCGCGACGGCCACGGCGGGCTCGACGCGGTCGGCCTGAACTTCAACGGCTGGGGCAACAAGCAGGTCCACTACGACGACGCCCGGGTGGCCGAGCTCGTCGCCCGCCGGCGCGGCCTGCGGCTGACCCACGCGGACCTGGTCGGCGAGGGCGGCGCGGTGGAGACCGACGGGGACGGCACCGTGATGGCCACCGAGAGCAGCCTGGTCAACAAGAACCGCAACCGGGGCATGAGCCGCGACGAGATCGAGGACGCCGTCCTGGACGCGTACGGCGCGGACCGGATGATCTGGCTGCCCGGCGTCCGGGGCGAGGACATCACCGACGACCACGTCGACGTCACCTCCCGGTTCGTCCGGCCCGGCGTGGTCATGGTCCAGCTGCCGCCGCAGGACCGCGACGACGCGTGGGCGCGCGACGCCCGCGAGCAGTTCGCCGTCCTCTCCCGGGCGACCGACGCACGAGGCCGGCGCCTCCAGGTGATCCGGGTCGACGGTCCGGACACCGTCCGCTCCAGGAACTCGACGTTCGTCGATTCCTACCTCAACTTCCACCTGGTCAACGGTGCCGTGATCACCGCGCAGTTCGGTGACCGGGCCAAGGACGAGGCCGCCGCGCGGACGCTCGCCGCGGCGTTCCCGGGGCGCGCGGTCGTCCAACTCGACGTCGACCGCCTGATGGGCGGAGGCGGTGGCATCCACTGCTCGACCATGCACGAGCCGCTGCCCTGAGGGGCGCTGCTCCGACCCGAGCCGCCCCGGCCGGCCCACCCCCGACCACCCGCCCCGCACCGGAGGACCCGTGCCCCTGCCCACCCTGTCCCGCCGTACGATGCTGCGCTCCCTCGCGGGTGCCGGCGTGCTCGCCCTCGGACCGACCGCCTGCACCGACCCGGACGACCCCGGCGACGAGGCGTCCCCGGCTCCGGCCGCCGGCGGCGGGAACGGTCGCCGGTTCGGCGCGGAGTGGGAGAAGCACACCCGTACCTACATGGCCTGGCCCGCCTCGGAGAACGTCTGGGGCGACCAACTCCCGGACGTCCGCAAGGACATCGCCGCGCTCGCGGCCGCCATCGGCGCGCACGAGCCGGTGGTGCTGCTGGCCCGGCCCGAGCAGCAGGAGCAGGCGCAGAAGGCGTGCGGCGGTGACGTCGAGGTGGTCCCGCTCGCCGTCGACGACCTGTGGGCCCGCGACACGGTGCCGGTCTTCGTGGAGGAGGGCGGCCGGGTCAAGGGCGTCGACTTCAACTTCAGCGGGTGGGGTGACAAGCAGGAGCACGGCAACGACGGCAAGGTGGCGCGGACCCTGCTGGCCTCCTACGGCATCGAGCGGATCGAGACGCCGGTCGTCGCCGAGGGCGGTTCCTTCGAGACCGACGGCCTCGGCACCCTGGTGCTCACCGAGAGCTCCGTCGTCAACGCCAACCGCAACCCGGGGATGAGCCGGGACCGGATCGAGGAGGAGCTCAGGAAGGCCCTCGGCGTGACCCGGGTGATCTGGCTCGCCGGCGTCCGCGGCGAGGACATCACCGACGCGCACGTGGACTGCCTGATGCGGTTCGTGGCGCCGGGGGTCGTGCTCCTGGACAAGGCCTTCCCGGGCTCGCCGGCGGACGTCTGGTCCCGTTCGGCCGACCAGGCGAAGTCCGTCCTCAAGGACGCCACCGACGCGCGCGGCAAGCAGATCGAGGTCATCGAACTCCCGCAGCCCGATCCGGACCGGATCACCGGGCGCGGTGACGCCTTCGTCTCCTCGTACATGAACTTCTACCTCGGCAGCAACGGCGTCTACCTGCCGAAGTTCGGCGACACCAGGGCCGACGACCGCGCCCGGCAGCTGATGAAGGAACACTTCCCCGACCGTGAGGTCGTCTCCGTGAGGATCGACGCGATCGCCGGGGGCGGCGGCGGCATCCACTGCGCCACCCACGACCTGCCCGCGGTCGGCGGCTGATCCCGGCGCCCGCCGCGTCCCGAGCCCGCCGTCGGCGTCCCGCCGATGACTGACGGTCCGGTCGGTGCGGATCAGTCGGCCCGTCCGCCGCGGCCCGCGTGGGCCGTCTCCACGTCGATCGCCTCCCGGAGCAGGCGGCGCGCGTGCGCCAGCGGCAGGGATCCGCTGAGCCAGCGGACGCTGAGGCCTTCCAGCAGCGCGGTCAGCCGCTCGGCGGCGGCCGCGTGCGCCGGCGCGGTGCCGGCCGGGTCGGCCCGGCCGAGCAGCTCCGCGATCTCGTGCACCCAGGTGTGGGTGGCGCGGGCGAGGTCGTCGCGGAGCTCGGGCTCGAAGACCGCACTGGCCCTCAACTCGCCCCAGGCCGTGCTGTTCTCGCGCACCTCGGTGACGTCCTGGAGCTCCAGCAGGAGGATCTGCTCCAGGTCGCGTCGGGGGTCGGTCGGGCCGTCCTGGGGGGCCGGTCCGGTGGTGTAGCGGTCGGCCCGGTCGCTGATGAACTCCAGGGTGCGGTGGAGGATCCCGGCGCGGTCGTTGAAGTGGTAGTAGATCAGCGACGTGGAGACCCCCGCCTCTGCTGCCAGTTCCTCCACGCGCAGTCCGCGCACGCCCCGGCGGGCGATGACGCGGGTCGCGGCCCTGAGTATCTCTGTTCGACGATCCGACATGGGCGCTCACTCTACCCGGATCCGCGCGCGTGCGAGCGATTTCCTGATGGAATTATCAGCATGCGGTCCCTGCGTGCTCATGGCCAGAAGGCCTGATCAGCCTGGGTCGATGGTCGTCCGGGCAGGTCGGCCTTCCGGTCATGTGGTCCATCCCTGATGCTCCGGGCGATCCGATCCGGTCGAAGCCTTGACTGAATTTTCAGTTCAGTGGAGGATGTGCGGCACCCCACACCTCCCGCCCCACCCGAGGGAGATCCCGATGACCCACCCCGAAAGCTCCCGGCGCAGCCTCCTCAAGCTCGGCGCGGCGGCCCTCCCCGCACTCGCCCTCGGCGCGGCCCTCCCCACGACGGCCCGCGCCGCCACCGCCACCCCTGCTGCCGCGCCCGCCGTCACCCCCTCCGGCGTCCAGCTGCGGATGCCGGCCGAGGACGGCCGCCACGTACGGACCTTCATGGCCTGGCCGGCGCTCTCCTCGGTCTGGGGGAGGAGCCTGTCGGGCGTCCGCGGCGACATCGCCCGCGTCGCCCACCAGATCTCGCGCTACGAGCCGGTCGTCGTGCTCGCCCGGCCCGAGCAGGCAGCCGACGCGAGGTACGGCTGCGGCTACGGCGCGTCCTACGACATCACCGTCCTGGAGATCGCCAACGACGACCTGTGGATCCGCGACTTCGGCCCGACCTTCGTCACCGGCCCCGGGGCGATCGCCGGCGTGGACACCAACTTCAACGGCTGGGGCAAGCGCGGGACCTCCTACGACCAGCCGTACGCCAACGACGCCGCGGCGGCCGCGACGCTGCTCGCGGAGTACGGGGTCGACCGCGTCCGCGCGTCGTTCACCGGCGAGGGCGGATCGCTGGAGACCGACGGCGAGGGCACGCTGCTGGCCACCGTGAGCTCGCTGGTGAACGGCAACCGCAACCCCGGGAGGTCGCAGGCGCAGGTCGAGCAGGCGGTCAGGTCGGCCCTCGGCATCGACAAGGTGATCTGGGTGCCGGGCCTGGCCGGCCAGGACATCACGGACTGTCACATCGACTGCCTGGCACGGTTCATCGCGCCCGGCCGGGTCATGCTGGACCAGCCCGGGCCCGGCACCGACGCCCGGTGGGTCGCCGTCTACGACGCGACGAAGAAGGCCCTGCGGAGCGCCACCGACGCCCAGGGGCGCCCGCTCGCCATCACCGAACTCCCCGGCCCCGACCGCCGCCTGATCCGCGGTACGGGCAAGGAGTTCCTCTCCAGCTACACCAACTACTACACCGCCAACGGGGCCGTCTTCGTGCCGCAGTTCGGCGACGACCACTCGGACGGCACGGCCTACGCCGTCCTCCAGGCCGCCTACCCGGGCCGCGACATCGTCCAGATCGACATCGACAACATCGCCGACGGCGGTGGCGGCATCCACTGCTCGACCCAGTCGCAGCCGGTGGTCCCGCCGGCCGTCCGCTGAGGCCGAACCCCCGGGTACCCGGCCGCGGCCGACCGCCGCGCCGTGACGAACCACCACCCACCGTGTCAATCGAAGGGATCCGTTGTGACGTTCCGAATGCCTGCCGAGTGGACCGAGCACGAGGGCTGCCTGATGGCCTGGCCCGTCCGCCCCGACCTCTGGGGCGACGTCCTGGCGGAGGCCAAGCAGGAGTACGCCGACGTGGCGCGCGCCATCGCCGAGTTCGAGCCGGTGACCATGGTCGCGCCACCCGGCCACGGCGACGAGGCCCGCGCGGCCTGCGGGGACCACGGCATCACGGTGATCGAACTGCCGATGGACGACTCCTGGTTCCGCGACTCCGCGCCGATCTTCGTCCTGGACGAGCAGGGCCGCCGGGCCGGCGTCGACTTCCGCTTCAACTCCTGGGGCCACAAGCACTTCCCGTGGAACGCGGACGACCGGGTCGCCGCCCTGCTGCTGGACCACCTCGGGGTCGAGGCGATCCGCTCCGACATGATCCTCGAAGGCGGTGCGATCACCGTGGACGGCGAGGGCACCCTGATCACCACCGAACAGTGCCTGCTGCACCCCAACCGCAACCCCGGTCTGAGCCGCGAGCAGATCGAGGACGAGCTGAAGGCCCGCCTGGGCGTCACCAAGGTGATCTGGCTGCCGTACGGCGGACTGCTGGACACCGAGACCGACGGGCACGTGGACGGCGTGTGCGCCTTCGCGGCCCCCGGCAAGGTCGTGGTGCAGCTGCCGTCGGACCCGGCCCACCCCGACCACGTCCGGATGCGGGCCAACCGCACCGTGCTGGAGCACTCCACCGACGCCCAGGGCCGGCCGTTCGAGATCGTCGAGATCCCGCAGGCCGCGTTCGTCGAGGTCGACGGCAAGCACACCGAGGTCGGCTACCTCAACTACTACATCGCCAACGGCGGCATCGTCGTCCCCGTCGCCGACCACCCCGAGGACGAGGGGGCCCTCGCCGCCCTCGCCGCCGCGTACCCCGGCCGGAAGGTCGTCGGCGTGCGGGCCCGGGCCGTCGCGTTCGGCGGCGGCGGCATCCACTGCATCACCCAGCAGATCCCGGCCGCCCGCGTCTCCGGGTGACCCACCGCGTCTCCGTGTGACCCAGCCACGCCGACCCCGGGTCGGCCACCCGACGCCTCATCACGGGAGTAGCCCGATGCCCCCCACCGCATCCTCCGCACCCTCCGCACCAAGACGCGGCCGCCTCGCCCTCGCCACCGCCGCCCTGTCCGCCCTCGCCCTGGTCGCCGCCTGCTCCGGCCCACCGGGGACCGGCGGATCCGGTGCCGGGAGCGGCGTCCAGCTGTCGGCGACCACCCCGCCGGCCGCGGGCGACATCGACTCGTTCACCTGGGCCCTGTACGCCGAACCGCTCACGCTGGACTACACCGTGGCGTTCGACTACCCGCAGAACACCATCCTGTCCAACGTGTGCGAGAGCCTCATGCGGTGGACGCCGCAGCTCACCCTGGCCCCGGGCCTCGCCGAGAAGGCGTCCAACCCGGACCCGACCACCTGGGTGTACGACCTGCGCCCCGGCGTGAAGTTCCACGACGGCTCGGTGATGACCGCCGACGACGTGGTGTTCAGCCTCGGCCGGCAGACGAACCCGGAGAACGCCGCCGCCTGGGCCCAGGTGTTCCAGAACGTCGACACCGTCAACGCCACCGGCCCGCTCCAGGTCACCGTCAAGCTCAAGCAGCCCGACTCGCAGTTCCCGCAGTACATGGCCACCGCCGCCGGCGTGGTGGCGGCCAGGGCGGGCGTGGAGGCGGCCGGCAAGGACTACGGCACGTCCGGCAGCCTCGACTGCACCGGCCCGTACCGGCTCGGCGCCTGGAACAAGGGCCAGTCGATCGAGCTCCAGCGCTTCGACGGCTACTGGGGCACCCGGGCAAAGTCCGCGAAGGCCGTGTTCAGCTTCCTCACCGACCCCTCGGCGCGCACCAACGCGATGCTCAGCGGCGAGGTCGACGGCGGCTACCTCGTCCCCACCGAGAGCTACGACCGGCTCAGGAAGAGCGGCGTCGGCTCGCTGTACTTCGGCGAGGGCCTGAGCACCGTCAACATGAACGTCACCAGCATGCAGGGCGTGCTCGGCGACGTGCGGGTGCGGCGGGCGCTGTCGCTCGCCCTCGACCGGTCCGGCTTCGTCAAGGCCGGTCTCGGCGGCGCGGGCACCGTCACCGGATCCCTCACCACCAGGGCGGTGTGGGCCGGTTACCCGGACACCGTCCGCACCGACGCCTTCACCGGCCTGACCCCGACCGCCCAGGACATCGAGCAGGCCAAGGCCCTGGTCGAGGAGGCCGGCGCGGTCGGCCGGACCCTCACCGTCGCCACCAGCACCATCGGCCAGGACGTGTCCCTGCTCGCCACCGCCGTCCAGAACGCCGGGACGAGGATCGGGCTGAACGTCCAGCTCAGGACCATCGCCCCGAACGCCTTCAGCTCGCTGTTCACCGACCCCTCGGCGCGCGAGGGCCTGGACATGTTCCCGGAGACGTACTACGACTCCGTCACCGACCCGCTGGACCTGCTGACCAACTTCCGCACCGGCGCCTACCAGAACTACGCCGGCTTCAGCGACCGGGCCTACGACGACCTGGTGGACCGGGCCGCGGCCGAGTACGACCCGGCCAAGCGCGGTGCGATCGAGGCCCGACTGCAGCGGACCGCCTCCGAGCAGCTGCTCTGGATCCCGGTCGCCGAGTGGCCGACCGCGGTGTTCCTGAACAAGCGGATCACCGGCGCGCCGACCACCATCGCCTACCTCTACTACCCGTGGGCCGCGGACGTCGGGGCCGCACGGTGAACTTCCTGAGATTCGCCGCACGGCGGCTGCTGGAGATGGCCGTCACCCTGCTCGGCGCCTCGTTCGTGGTCTTCGGCGCGATGTACCTGGCGCCCGGCAGTCCGGCGGGTTTCCTCCTGTCGGGGCGGTCGGCCTCACCGGCCGCCCTGCAGGCGATCAACGAGCAGTACCACCTGGACGACCCGTTCCTCGTCCGGTACCTCCGCTGGCTCGGCCAGGTGCTCCAGGGCGACTTCGAACGCTCCATCACCTACCGCACCGACGTCTCGGACCTGCTCGCGGACCGGCTGCCCGCCACCCTGCTGCTGGTCGCCATGGCCCTGGTGGTCGTGGTGGTCGTGGGCCTGGCGCTCGGCTGGATCGGCGCGGTGCGCGGCGGCGCGGCCGACTCGGCGATCCTGGTCTCCACCACCTTCGCCGTCGGCACCCCGTCCTTCGTCGCGGCCGTCCTGCTCCAGGGCCTGTTCTCGGTGAAGCTGGGCTGGTTCCCGAGCAGTGGCGGGGGAGCGGGCCTCGGCGACATGCTGTGGCACCTGACGCTGCCGTCGATCGCGCTCGCCCTGTACCTGATCGGCCTGCTGGCCCGGGTCACCCGCTCCACGATGCTGGAGGCCCTCGACAGCGAGCACGTCTCGGTCGCCCGCAGCCGCGGGGTGCCCGAGCGGCAGGTGATCCGCCGCCACGTGTTCCGCAACTCGCTGGGCACCGTGCTGACCACCGGCGGCCTGATCGTCTCCACCCTGCTGGTCTGCACCGTCCTGGTGGAGTCCGCGTTCAGCATCGGCGGCATCGGCCAGCTCCTCGAACTCTCCACCACCACCAAGGACTTCCCGACCGTCCAGGCCATCTCCCTGCTCATCGTCGCCCTGTTCATGGTGGTGAACCTCGTCGTCGACCTGCTGCACCCGCTCGTCGACCCGCGGGTCACCCTCGGATCGAGGAGGTCCGACGCATGAGTGTCGCCCTCACCCGCCGGCCCGGCCTCGCCCGCCTCCGGGCCGCCTCCGCACCGCTCCACCTGGTCTGCCTCACCGTCGTCCTGCTGGTGGTCCTGGCCGCGCTGCTCGCCCCGTGGCTCGCGCCGCACGACCCCAACGAGGTCGATCTCGGCAGCGCCCTCGCCGCCCCCTCCGCCGACCACCTCCTCGGCGTGGACGCGGCCGGCCGCGACACCCTATCCCGGCTGCTGCTCGGCGCCCGCACCTCGCTGCTCGGCCCGCTCGGCGTCGTGGCCTTCTCCACGGTCACCGGCATCGCGGTCGGCGCCACCGCGGCGTGGCGCGGCGGCTGGCTCGACTCGGTGCTCTCCCGCTCCACCGAGCTGGTCTTCGCGTTCCCCGGCATGCTGCTCGCCATCCTGATCGTCTCGGTGTACGGGGAGGGCCTGCTCGCCCCCGTCGTCGCCCTCGCCGTCGCCTACCTGCCGTACGTCTCCCGCCTCACCCGTTCCCTGGTGCTGGCCGAACGCACCAGGCCCTATGTCGCCGCGTACCAGGTCCAGGGCCACTCCGCCCTCCAGATCTGCCTGCGGCACGTCGTCCCCAACATCGCCCCCGTCGTCCTCGCCCAGTCCACCGTCAACTTCGGCTACGCCCTGATGGACCTCGCCGGCCTCTCCTTCCTCGGACTCGGCGTCCCCGCGCTGACCCCCGACTGGGGCCGCATGGTCTTCGACGGCCAGACCGCGATCCAGCACGGCTACCCGCTCTCCGCGATCCTGCCCTGCGCCCTCATCGTGCTGACCGTCGTCGCCTTCAACGTCGTCGGCGAGCGCTGGGCCGACCAGGTCGCCGGGAGGGACCGATGAACGCACTCGACATCCGGAGCCTCACGCTCCACCTGCCCGGGACCGCCAGGCCCGTCCTCGACCGCGTCGACCTCACCGTCGCGCCCGGCGAGACCGTCGCCCTCGTCGGCGAGTCCGGCTCCGGCAAGACCCTCACCTCCCGCAGCGCGCTGCGGCTGCTCCCGCCCGGAGCCACCGCCGAGGGCCGGGTCCTGGTCAACGGCGAGGACGTCCTGACCATGAGCGCCGAACGGCTGCGCGCCCTGCGCACCCGCGAGGCCGCCATGATCTTCCAGGACCCGCGGGCCGCCACCAACCCGCTGCGCCGCATCGGCGACTTCCTCACCGAGAGCGTCGTGCTGACCGGGGCGATGAGCCGGGCGGACGCCACCGCGCGGGCCACCGAACTCCTGGACGCCGTCGGCCTCGGCGCCCACGTCCTGACCCGGCGCCCCGGCGAGCTGTCCGGCGGCATGCTCCAGCGCGTCATGATCGCGGCAGCCCTGATGGGCGACCCCGCCCTGCTGCTCGCCGACGAGCCCACCACCGCGCTCGACGTCACCACCCAGGCCGAGGCCGTCGCCCTGCTGGACCGGTTGCGCGAACGCTTCGGCACCGGCCTGCTCTTCGTCACCCACGACCTCGGCCTCGCCGCCGCCATCAGCGACCGCGTCTACGTCATGTACGCCGGCCGGATCGCCGAGTCCGGCCCGGCCGGGACGATCTTCGCCCACCCCCGCCATCCCTACACCGCCGCCCTCCTCGCCTCCACCCCCCGCCTGGAGACCCCCGGCCTGGAGACCCCCGGCCTGGAGACCCCCGGCCGGGGAACCCCCGGCCGGGGAACCCCCGGGCCGGGAACCCCGCGCGGCCGGCTCGCCACCATCGACGGCCGGCCGCCGGACCTGCGCCGGGAACTGACCGGCTGCGCGTTCGCCGAGCGCTGCCACCACACCACCGACCTCTGCCGCGAACGGGAACCCGCGCCGACCCCGGCCGCCGCCGACCCCGGGCACCGGGCCGCCTGCCACCACAGCGACCGGCTCGAAGGGAGCACCACCCATGCGTAGGACCGCGCCCGCGACCGGAACCCCGGCCGGCGGCACCGTGCTGGAGGCCGTGGGACTGTGCCGTACCTTCGGCGAGGTCCGGGCCGTCGACGACGTCTCGTTCACCCTGGCCGCGGGCGGATCGCTCGGCATCGTCGGCGAGTCCGGCTCCGGCAAGACCACCACCGCCCGCATCGTCGTCGGACTCGAACAGGCCGATGAGGGGCGGGTCACCGTCCAGGGCAGGGCGCGTACCGGCCGCGCCCGGGGGCGGGCCGAACGCCTGGCCCGCGCCCGCGAGGTCCAGATGGTCTTCCAGGACCCGTACCTCTCCCTCGACCCGAGGACCAGCGTCGAGGCGGTGCTGCGCGAGACCCTGCGCCTGCACTTCCCCGATGCCGACCACCGCCGCCGGACCACCGAACTCCTCGACCAGGTCGGCCTCGGCAGCCGCGCCGCCACCGCGCTGCCCCGGCAGCTCTCCGGCGGCCAGCGCCAGCGCGTCGCGATCGCCCGGGCGCTGGCCGTCGAACCGGCCGTGATGGTCCTGGACGAGGCGGTCGCCGCGCTGGACGTCTCCGTCCAGGCCCAGGTGCTCAACCTGCTCGCCGACATCCGCGAGCAGACCGGCATCGGCTACCTGTTCATCACCCACGACCTGGGCGTGGTCCGGTGCGTCACGGACGACGTGATCGTCATGCGGCACGGACGGGTCGTCGAGGCCGGCCCGACCACCGAGGTCCTGGCCGACCCCCGGCACCCCTACACCCGGCTCCTGCTGGAGTCGGTGCCGCGGCCCGGCTGGGATCCCGACGCGATCGCCGCGGCGCGCCGCGCCCTGTAGACCGCCGCGCCCCGGCGGAGCGGCGGTCTCCCCGCCGGGGCGCGGCACCCACGGTGCGGTGGGCACGGCCCGGAGGGGATTCGCCCGGACGGCGTCGTGCGCCGCACCGAAGCCCGACCGGCCGGTCAGTATCGTCCGGAGCCACGCCCCCGAAGCACAGACCGGAACGAGGCCGCCATGGTCGCCCGAACGCCGTCCCGCCGCTCGCTCCTGCGCTCCGGAACGGCCCTGGCCGCCCTCGCCCTGATCGAGGGCTGCACCTCGTCCGGCGGCGAGGAGCCCCCGGGCCCGGCGGCCACCACGGGCGCCTCGGCGCCCGCCGGAACGCCGGGCCCGTCGTCGGCGCCGCGGGCGATGCCCGCGGAGTCCGGCCCGCACACCCGCACCTTCATGGCCTGGCCGGCCCTGGAGGAGGTGTGGGGCGACCAGCTCCCGGGCGTCCGGGAGGACATCGCCCAACTGGCCAGGACGGTCGCCGGTTTCGAGCCGGTGGTCCTGCTGGCCCGGCCCGAACAGGCCTCCGTGGCCCGGCAGATGTGCGGATCCTCGGTCGAGGTGATCGAGCTGCCGGTCGACGACCTGTGGGCCCGTGACACCGGCCCGACCTTCGTCACCGGGCCGGCCGGCCTCGCGGGTGTCGACCTCGACTTCAACGGCTGGGGCGACAAGCAGACCCACGCCGAGGACGGCCAGGTCGCCCGCCGGCTCCTGGAACGGTACGCCGTCCCCCGGATCCAGGCACCCGTCACCGGTGAGGGCGGCGGCCTCGAAGTGGACGGCGAGGGAACCCTCATGGCCACCGAGAGCTCCTGGGTCAACGACAACCGCAACCCCGGGATGTCCCGCGACCGGATCGAGGCGAGCCTGAAGGAACTGCTGGGGGTCGGCGAGGTGCTGTGGGTGAAGGGCGTGGCCGGGCAGGACATCACCGACTGCCACATCGACGCCCTGGCGCGCTTCGCCGAACCCGGCACCGTCGTCCTCCACCGGCCCGCCCCCGACACCCCGCCGGACATCTGGACCACCGCCTCCGACCAGGCGCTCCAGGTGCTGCGGTCGACCACCGACGCCAAGGGGCGCACCCTCGCCGTGGTCGAGATCGAGGAACCGGACTTCAGCCTGATCGAGGGCCACGGCAAGGACTTCCTGGCGACCTACCTCAACTACTACGTCGTCAACGGCGGCGTCGTCGTCCCGCGTTTCGGGGATCGGGCGGCGGACGACCGCGCCGCCGGCATCCTCGCCGACCTGCACCCCGGGAGGAGGATCACCCAGGTGACCATCAACAACATCGCCGCGGGCGGCGGCGGCATCCACTGTTCCACCCGGCAGCAGCCCGCGGTACCGGGCGCCACCGGCCCGTGACGTCCGCGCCCCGCGGCCCGCACCCCGCGCGGCCCCCGTGTTCGGGCCCGGTGGCGGCGCGGGCCGGGCTCAGACAGGGTCGGCCGAGAGCGCGGCCATCAGCGTCCGCAGGACGGCCTCGGTGTCCACCGCGGAGCCGAGGGACCCGATCGCGGCGAGCCCGTCCACGGCCGCCGCGAACGCCTCGGCGAGCGGACGCGGGTCCGTCGCGCCCGGCCGCTCGTCCGCCAGCACCTGGAACAGCCGGACGAAGCAGGACCGCCAGCGCCCGTACTCCGCCTCCAGGCCGGCCCGCACGCGCTCGTCGTTGAGGGCGAGCCAGTGGAGGGCGGAGTGCAGGTGGGCCAGGTCCGGGCTCTCCGGACGGGTCAGCAGGCCGACGACCCGTTCGGCGCGGTCCGCGAAGGTGCCGGGCCCGTCCACGGCCTCCTCCAGCGGGGTGATCCACTCCGGCCGGATGTCCTCGATCACCGCCACGATGAGGTCCGTGCGGTCCTGGAAGTGGTAGTGGCACATCCCGTGCGACACCCCGCAGAGGGCGGCGACGTTGCGCGTGGTGAACCGCCCGGCGGTGTCGCCGGCGAGCAGTGTCCGCGCGGCGGCGATCAGCCGGGCCCGGGTCTGCTCGCCCTTGGCCGCACGGGTGCGCGCCGCGGGCCGGGTCTCGGGGGCGTGGGTGCTCAGGTCGGTCGCGCGGGTCGCCATGGCGCAACTGTATCGGCCGCTCCGGGGCGTGTCCGGGGTGCGCCGGTGGCGATCGCCGTGCCGTGGTGGGCGGCCGGCGGGGTGGGTCCGATCGGCCGGTGCGTCGGGTGGTGAATCGGCCGGGAGGAGTCCTGCGCAAGTAATTGACCGAGCGCTTGGTCAGTTATACCGTTCGGCTCAACCCCGTTACCCCGACGGGCAGTTGACTGGAGATTCAGGATGAACCCCCACGCTCCTGAGGGAAGATCCCTGGGCCGGCGGCAGTTCCTCGCGGCCGCCGGACTGGCCGCCGCCGGCGCGGCCGTGACCGCGGCGACCGGATCCTCGGCCCTCGCCGCGACCCGCGAGGGCGCCCGGCAGGACGCGGCACCGGCCGCGTCCGCCGCAGGTGCCTTCGTCGTCCCGGGCGAGGACGTCCGGCACACCCGCACCTGGATGGCCTGGCCCGACAGCAGCGCGATCTGGCGCACCAAGCTCAGCGGTGTCCAGTCCAACATCGCGCTGATCGCCAAGACCGTCGCCAGGTACGAGCCGGTCATCATGTGCGCCAACCCCGCCAGCGCGGCCAAGGCCCGCTCGATGTGCGGCTCCGCCGTCACCGTCATCACCACGATCCCGGTCGACGACTGCTGGATGCGCGACACCGGGGCGGTCTTCCGCACCGACGGATCCGGCGGCCTGGACGCGGTCGGCCTCAACTTCAACGGCTGGGGCAACAAGCAGACCCACGCCAACGACGCGCTCGTCGCCCGGCGGATCGCCGCCTACGCGGGCGTGCCGTTCACCGCGGCCGGCCTGGTCGCCGAGGGCGGCGCCATCGAGCAGGACGGCGCCGGCACCCTGCTCGCCACCCGCAGCAGCATCATCAACGGCAACCGCAACCCCAACCGGACCCAGGCCCAGATCGAGGCCGCGATGTGCGCCGCGTACGGCGCCTCCAAGGTGATCTGGTTCGCCGGCATCACGGGCCAGGACATCACCGACGACCACGTCGACGCGACCACCCGCTTCCTCGCCGGCGGCGCCGGTACGGTCCAGATGCCGCTCGCCGGCGACAACGACGTCTGGGCCCAGGACGCCCGCAAGCAGTACCAGACCCTGTCCACCTCGACGAACGCCGCCGGCGGTCCGATCGGCGTGACCAGGATCCAGGGGCCCGACTACAACCGGATCCGCTCCACCAGCGCCGACTTCGTCGCGTCCTACGCCAACTACTACGTCTGCAACGGCGCGGTGATCTCGGCGCAGTTCGGCGACACCTCGGCGGACAGCGCGGCCAGGGCGACGCTCGCGCGGCTGTTCCCCGGCCGCACCGTCGAGCAGCTCAACATCGACTACCTGGGCGCGGGCGGCGGCGGCATCCACTGCGTCACCCAGCAGCAGCCGGCCGTCTGACGGTCCGTACCGCCGCACCCCGGTGCCGGTCGCACGCCGGCCGCGATCGGCGCCGGGCCCTGGGCCGTACCCGGGCGGCCGTCCGCACGGGCCGCCCGCACGGGCCGTCTCATCCGGCCGGCGGCCCGGAGGCCGCATACGCCCGGATGGCGTCGATCAGGTTGCCGAAGACGTACTCGGGCGGGATCCGCTGCCACAGCTCGTAGACCTTCAGGGTCTTCACCAGCGCGGCGTCGGGACGCGCCAGGACGAACGTCATGCCGCGGGCGGCGAGGAAGTCGAGGAGGCCGTGCAGGCGGATCCCGGCGGAGTAGTCGACGTCGGCGATCCCCGCAGCGTCGAGCACCAGCCAGCGCACCGGGTCGGGGGCGCCGTCGACCAGCGCCCTGACCTCGTCGGCGAACCGGCCCGCGTTCGCGTAGAACAGCTCCGCGTTGAAGCGGAAGACGATCAGACCGGGAGCGCTCTGGATCCCGGGCCCGGCGACCGTGTACGTCGGCTCGCCCTCGGTGGTGACCCCGACCACGAAGTCCTTGGGCCGGTACTCCCGGCGGATCACCTCGAACAGCGACAGCGCGAGGGCCAGCAGGACGCCCTGCTCGACGCCGAGGCCGAACACCGCGAAGGCGGTCAGGATTGCGACCACGAACTCGTTGCGGCGCCGGGCGCGGATCCGTCGCAGGCCCCGGGCGTCGACGAGGCCGAGGGCGACCAGGAACACGATCCCGGCCAGCACCGCGAGTGGCATGTCGGCCAGCAGGTCGGTGAAGACCAGCGCGACCAGCAGGGAGAGGAACGCCATCGTCAGGTGGGCGACCTGCGTCCGGCCGTGCTGCTGGTCCAGCACCTCCGTCTTGGTGGGGGAGCCGTTGACGACGAACGTCCCGCTCAGGCCGGCCGCGAGGTTGGCGACGGAGAGGCCGACCAGGTCGCGGTCGACGTCGACCCGGTCGCCGTGCCGCGTCGCGAAGCTGTGCGAGGTCGCGGCGCTCTGCGCCAGGATCAGGACGACGCAGGACAGCGCCACGGTGAAGACCAGGGAGACGTCCCCGGGGGTCAGACCGGACGGCAGACCGATCGGGGGCGGCCCGCCCTCGACGGCGCCGACGACCGCGACCCCGTGGCCGGCCGCGTCGGTCGCCGCGGAGACGGCGATCAGTGCGACCACCGCGACGACCGAGCCGGGGAAGGCCGGCAGGACCCGCTTGAGGACCAGGATGATCACGATCGTGGCCGCGCCGTAGGCGAACGTCCGCCACGACACCTGATCGAGGCGGCTCAGCCAGGACCACTGCTGCTGGAACCAGTTGCCGCGCCCCCGGGGGAGACCGAGCAGCTCGGGGATCTGAGCGGTCGCCACCTGGACGCCGACCCCGGTCAGGAACCCGATCAGGACGGCCGCCGACAGGAAGTCGGCGAGGAAACCGAGCCGGAGCAGCCGCGCGGCGGCCAGGATGACGCCCGACAACAGCGCGACCAGTCCGGCCAGCGCGACCCACCGAGGCGAACCCGGAACGAGGCCGGTGACCCCCAGCCCCAGCAGTCCGGCGGTGAGGATCGCCGCGGTGGCCGAGTCCGCGCCGACGACCAGCAGTTTCGACGACCCCAGCAGCGCGAACGCGACCGCCGGGAGGATCAGCGTGTACAGCCCGGTGACGATGGGCATCCCGGCGATCGACGCGTAGCCCATGACCTCCGGGATCGCGACCGCGGACAGCGCCACCCCGGCCAGCACGTCCCGCCCGAGCCACGCTCGCCGGTACCCGCGCAGCGACGCCGGGACGAGCCTTGTCATGCCGCTCACGCGGGCACCTCACTCACTGCCGCCGGGGATGCGTACGCCCCCATGGTGGCCCCCGGACGGGCGCCACCCCGGGAACGCGGGCGGTGCGTCCCGCGGCCGGACCGGTCCGGTGGCGGCGGCCGGCCGGTCAGAGCAGACCGTGGTCGCGGGCGTACAGCGCGGCCTGGGTGCGGTCGCGCAGGGCGAGGCGGCCGAGGATGCGGCTGATGTGGTTCTTGACGGTGCCTTGGCTGAGGTGGAGCCGGGCCGCGATCTCCCGGTTGGTCGAGCCGGCCGCGATCAGGCGCAGCACGTCCACCTCGCGTCCGGTCAGGGCGTCGGCCGGACCGGCGGCCGCAGGTCCGGCGGCGGCTCGCGGGACGACCGTCGGCGGGACGGTGGCCGGTGGGGCGGTGACCGGCGGGCCGGGTTCGGGCGCGGGAGCGGCCAGTGCGGTGGCGAGGCGGCCGAGGACCGTGGCGTCGAGCTGCGCGACGCCGGCGTGGACGAGGCGTACGGAGCGGGCCAGTTCGGCGGAGGGCAGGTTCTTCAGCAGGTAGCCGACGGCCCCGGCCCGGAGCGCCCGGGCGACGTACTCCTGGTCGTCGAAGGTGGTCAGCATGACGATCCGGCAGGACGGCACCCGTGCGCCGAGCACCTCGGTGGTCTCGATCCCGTCCATGCCGGGCATCCGGACGTCGATCAGGGCGACGTCCGGCCGCAGGGCGACGGCGGCCTCGACCGCCCGGCGGCCGTCGGGGGCGGTCCCCACCACGGTCACACCCGGCTGGATGCCCAGCAGCGAGGCGATCCCCTCCCGGACCAGTTCCTGGTCGTCGACGACCAGGACCCGCACCGGTGCCCCGGTGCCGCTGCCGGCCACCGGTCGCTCGTTCGGCGGCGGCGGGTTCACCGGGTGCTCCCCGCCGGCAGCGGGCCTCGGGGGACCGTCACGGTGACGACCGCGCCGGCCGTCGGGCGGGTGGCCGGGCGGTCCTCGATCTCGACGTGCCCGCCGAGGAGTTCGACCCGCTCCCGCATGCCCCGGATACCGAAGCCGGTACCGCTCGGGGCCGCGGCCGGTGCGGCGCCGAAGCCCCGGCCGTTGTCGGCGACCACCAGCCGGGCCGCCGACTCGCCGTAGGCCGCGGTGACCTCGATGCGGGTGGCCCGCCCGTGGCGGCGGGCGTTGGTGAGCGCCTCCTGGGCGGCGCGGTAGAGGGCGGTCAGCGATGCGGCGTCGTAGCCGGCCTCCTCGCCGGTGACGTCGAGGGTCACCGTCAGCCGGTCGTCCCCGAGATGGCGGACCAGGTCGGCGAGCGCACGGGTGAGCGAGAACGGACGGGCGCCGCGCAGCGCGCTCACCGACTCGCGGACCTCGGTCAGCGCGCGCCCGGCCGACCAGCGGGCGTCGGACACCGCCTCGGCGGAGGCCACCGGGTCGAGTTCGCGGAACGCCTCGGCCTTCTCCAACTGGACGGCGACGGCGGTGAGATGGTGGCCGAGGCTGTCGTGGATCTCCCGGGCGACCCGGACGCGCTCGCCCGCCGCGGACAGCTCGGCCACCCGCAGGGCGTAGTCGGACAGCCGCGAGTGGGCCCGCTCCAGCTCGGCCAGCACGCCCTCCAGCCGGGCCCGGCCGTCCTGCTCGCGCACCGCCACTGCGGCCATCGACAGCGCCAGGGCCAGGCCGAGCGCGAACATCAGCAGGTCGGACACGTAGGCCGCCCGCACCCACCACCGCGGCACCCACACCGCGTAGCCGGCGACCAGCAGGGCGACGCAGGCGGCCCCCGAGAGCAGCCCGGCCCGCCGGCCGAAGGCCAGACAGGCCGTGAAGGGAACCAGGACGAACAGCGCCCGCGAGACACCCGAGCCGTCCGCGACGGCGACCGCCGAGAACAGCACCACCCGCACGGCCAGCAGGACGGCCGCGGCGCGGGCGGGGGTGCTCGGTGACCAGCGGCGGCGTTCCAGCAGTTCGAGGGCGAGCAGCAGGACCAGCCCCGCCGCGAACCCTGCGGTGCGCCCCCGGTGCACGGGGCCGTCCGCGACGGCGGCGTGGTAGGTCCCGCCGACCAGAACAGCCGTGTACAGCACGGGCGGTATCCACGGTACGGCGGTCGGTGGCGAGGCCATCTGCTGCTCTTTCTCGCGAGGTCTTGTCCGGTCGGTCTCGCGGGCCCGGCAAGACCGGCCTGACAGGGCCCTAGCTTCCGGTCCGGCGGGCGCGGAGCCGGGTGACGACCCGGTGGACGGCGGCGGCCTCCGCCCAGGCGAGGACCACCACCAGGGCCAGGAACGGGCCCCGGTCGAGCGCGGCTCCGGCGCCGGAGAGGATCAGGGGGAGCACCGACGGCAGCGCGACCAGCCCGAGTGCCAGGGACGGCAGGGCGTTCGACGTGTCGAAGGGGTCGCCGCCGAGCGGCGCGGCGTCGACCCAGACCGCCAGGGCGGCGACCAACAGCCCGTAGTACAGCGGGGCGAGCCCACCTCCGCCGATCCGTCGTCGGTTGCGCATCGGGTGCGCCCTCCGCTCCCTCGTCCCCGCGGCCGGCTGCCGTGGTCGTCGCCGGCCCGTTCACCAGGGACGATACGGCAGGGCGACGGAGCGGGGGAGGGCCGCCCCGAAGTGTGGCCACAGGTCATGTGCCGATCGGCAGGGAGGGGACGCGAGCCGGGCGACGGGTGCCGCGGGAGTGGCCGTCCGGCACTGCTGGCGGCCCCGCCCGGCGGCCTACGGTCGCCCTGTTGCGTGTTCACCGCACGTCTCGTCCCCATCATCCGAGGAGTGTTCACCCCATGTTCCGACGTTGGCGTTCACTGACGGCCCTCGTCCCGGCCGTGTTGGCGCTGGGCCTGCTCCCCGTGGCCGGCGCGGGCGCGGCCGGCGCGGCCTGCGAGGGGCAGCGGCCGCGCGTTCCCGGCGCGGAGCGCCTGGTCAGCCACTGCCTGGACGACCTGACCACGGCCGGCCTCCCGGCCGGACTCACCGACGCGGAGGACACCAAGGGCCTCCAGGCGGTCGGCACCGTCAACCCGTCGCACGTCCCCGGCGTGCAGCTGGACGGGTACTTCCCGGACACCTCCACCACCAACGCCCTCCACGGCTGGAACCACGACAGCCAGTTCGTGATCCGGCTGCCCGAGCACTGGAACGGCGGCCTGGTCGTCGCCGGCCCGCCCGGCACTACGGCAGGGCGCCGACCCGGACGTACGCCGCCGGTCTCTCCGCGGCCGGCTACCTGGTGCGCTGGCAGCTGGAGCACGTCCCGCAGCTGTACACCGGCGGCATCGACTGGAACGGCCTGCTGCTCACCCGGGACGCGCCCAACCTGCTGACCAACCTGCCGCCCGCGCTGCGCGCCTACCCCCGCTTCGCGAACCACGAGCCCGGCGCGGCGGAGGCGATGTACGCCGAGGGGTACCCGGAGGGCTCCGAGGACCTCTGGAAGGGCCACTACGCCTTCCTGTGGGACTCCCTCCAGCGCACCGTCCGCGAGGAGCTCGACCCCGACTACGACGGCGCCACCCAGGGCGGGACCCCGTTCTGCCCCGAAGGGACGGGCGCCGGCTGCGACACCGACTACGACTACGCCTCCCGGCCCGCCGCCGTCCACGACGCGGTCGAGCGGGTCTCGCTGACCGGCCGGATCTCCAGGCCGCTGATCACCCTCCAGGGAACCTACGACGTCCTGCTCCCGATCACCCGGACCGGGGACGTCTACGACCGGATGGTCGCCGACGCCGGCCGCGGCGACCTGCACAGGTACTACCGGATCGAGAAGGGCACCCACACCGACGGATTCCACGACATCGCGCCGAAGGTGGTCCGCCCGATGCAGGACTGCTTCACGTCGGCCTTCGACGACCTGGTGGCCTGGACCCGCGACGGCGTCACCCCGCCGCCCAGCCGCACCGTGCCGGCACCGGCCGGCAACACCACCACCGGCTGCACCCCCTGACCCGGGCGGCTCCGGGCGCCGACCCCGCCGCGGGGTCGGCGCCCTGCCCACCGGCCCGTGCGGTCGGTAGGGTGGTCGGCCGGACGGCACAAGGGCGAGGAGGAGGGGCGGGATGAGGCCGGACACCGGTGTCACCGGGTGGCGCACACCGCTCGCCGCGCTGCGCGCCCGGCTGCTGGCGGAGATCAACGCGACCGTGCACGGACAGGACCTGCACCTGGAGCGCTACGACCGCCCGGCCGGCGACCAGGGCCTGTTCGGCCCCGACAGCGTGGTGTGGCGGGTGCACGGACACCCGGCCGGCATGCTGGTCGGCGGTTTCGCCGCACTGCTCCTGCAGTCCCTGCACCCGCTGGCCATGGCCGCCGTCGACGCCCACTCCGACTTCCGGGTCGACCCGACCGGGCGGCTCAACCGGACGGCCCGCTTCGTCACCACCACCACGCTCGGCTCGACGGCCGCCGCCGAGCAGGCCATCGCGGGCGTGCGCAGGATCCACCCGCGGATCCGCGGCACCGCACCGGACGGCCGTCCCTACCGGGCCGACGACCCCGCGCTGCTCACCTGGGTGCACACCGCCGAGGTGTCCTGCTTCCTGACCGGCTACCAGGCGCTGGCCGTCACCCCGCTGACCGCCGCCGAGTGCGACGACTACTACGCGCGGGCGGCGCTCGTCGCCGAACGGCTGGGCGCCGCCGAGGTCCCGAAGTCCCGCGCCGCGGTGGCGGCGTACCTGGCCCGGGTGCGGCCCGACCTGCGGGTGACGCCGCCGGCCCTGGACGTGCTGCGGCTGCTGCGCGGGTTCGGCCGCAGCCGCCGCGAACGCCTCGCCGTCCGGCTCCTGACGAACGCCTCGATCGGTCTGCTGCCCCCCTGGGCGAGGGCCGAACTCGGCGTCCGCCGGCCGCTGGTGGTCCGGGCGGCCTGGGACCGTCCGCTGGCACGGACCGGCGGGCGGATCATGGTCTGGGCCTGCGGCCCCTCCCCGATCCGGGCCGCCGCCCAGGCCCGCGCCGCCGCCGCGCCCGGGCCTGCGGCCACCCCGTGACCCGCGGCCACCTCGTGACCCGCGGCCGCCCGCTCAGATCCACCCGCTGCGCGCCGCGTACAGCGCCATCTGGAAGCGGGTGAGCGAGCCGGCACGGGTGTTGAGCTGCTCCAGCTGGCGGGACAGGGTGCGGCGGCTGATGCCGAGGAGCTCGGCGATGGTCTCGTCGGTGACGCCGGTGGCCAGCAGTTCCAGGATCCGGCGGTGGACGGGGCTGAGCGCCGGCGGGACGCGGTCGCTGCGGTGCATCGGCAGGGCCGTCCGCCACGCGGTCTCGAAGAGTCCGGTCAGCGCGGACAGCAGGCTCGACGGATGGACGACCAGCAGCGAGTCGTTGACCTCCGCCTCGACGAAGGACATCGACACGATCGCCAGCCGCCGGTCGAAGACGGTCAGCTTGACCGGCACGGTCGGCAGCACCCGGGCCTGCTCCCCGGCGGCTATGCAGGGCTGGATGTTGACGCTGTAGTAGGCGGGGTTCTGCACGGCGGACTTGGAGTAGACGACGCGGTACTCCACGCCCTGCCGGAGCTTCTCGACCTCGACCGGGTTCGCGGCTCCGTCGGTGTGGTACGGCGGCGAGTCGAAGCGCAGGACCTCGGACTCGGCGGCCTCCTCGATGTTCCAGATGCGTTCCACGATGGACGGGCCGGTCACCACCTCGACCAGGTCCTCCGTCGCCTGGGGGCTGACGGTGCGCCGGTAGCCGCGGTAGGCGGAGACGGCGGCCTGGTGCGCCTGGCGGAGCTCGGCGGTACGGGCGTGCGCCAGGTACTCCAGCGCGATGGTCGGCTCGACCGGGACGTGTTCGCGCCCGTCCGCCCCCGAGGTGGTGATCAGGCCCAGTCTGCGCAACTGCGCCAGGAGCCGGTCCAGTTCCCCGGCGTGGGACGGGTCCTCCTCGTCGATGCCGTGGTGGCCGAGTTCGCCGGCCAGATCGCTCCGGCCGCAGGGGCCGATCGCCAGCAGGGCCAGGTAGGTCTGGGCCTGCCGGTCCGTCAGGCCCAGGCGGAGCAGGTGCGTCGGCAGGTCGTCGTCGGTCATCGAGGGCCTCTCAGTGCGGACGGCGGTGAGCCGTCTACCGGTGCGCAAGCAGCACAGACCCGCCGTTGCGGGCACAGCCCGCCGGTGGGGGGCATGGTGGCACGTTTCACCCGCACGGCACCAGGGCGGCCCGAACCCGGAGCCGGTCCGGGCCGGTCCGGCCGGTCCGTGTCGTCACGGCGGAGGGACCCCGGCCGCCCGTCCGCGCCACTGGCGACCGGGCGCCACCGCGGGCGACACGCTCCGGGTAGACCGGTTCCGCCCTGGACGGTCCAGGGCCACGAACCCCTCTCTCCGGAGGCCACCATGTCATCGCATCAGCTCCCACGGCACGCCCGCAGGAAGAAGTACGGCGTCGCGGTGGCGGCCGCGACCGTCGTCGCCTCGGCCACCGCCGTGCTGGTGATCGCCCCCGCGAACGCCGCCGCCCCGCCCGCCACCGGCGGTGTCCGTGCCGCCGCCGAACCGATCGCCGGCCGCTACCTGGTGATATTCAAGGACACCGACACCGACGCCGCCGCACCGGCCACCGCCGCGGCGGCGGCCGAGCAGCGTTCGGCGGTGGCCGCCACGGCGGCACGGCTCGCGGGTGCGCACGGCGGCGCCGTGCGCACCGTCTTCGACACCGCGCTGCACGGCTACGCCGCGGAGATGACGCCGGCCCAGGCGAGACTGGTCGCCGCGGACCCGGCGGTCTCCTACGTCGAGCAGGACGGCGTGCAGCGCCACTCGTCCACCCAGCCGTCCCCGCCCTCCTGGGGGCTGGACCGGATCGACCAGCGCGACCTGCCGTTGGACAGGTCCTACACCTACTCCGGCACCGCCTCCAACGTCACCGTCTACCTGGTCGACAGCGGCCTGCGCACCACGCACAGCCAGTTCCAGGGCCGGGCGAGCATCGGGGTGGACCTGGTCGGCGACGGCCGCGACGGCGGCGACTGCGTGGGCCACGGCACCCACGTCGCCGGGACCGTCGGCGGCAAGGACTACGGCGTCGCGAAGGGCGTGAAGCTGGTCTCCGTGCGGGTCACCCCGTGCAACGACTCGATCCCCACCTCGTCGATCATCTCGGCCGCCGACTGGATCACCAGGAACGCGGTCAAGCCGGCCGTGGTCAACATGAGCATCAACGGCGGCGTCAGCGCCTCCGAGGACAAGGCGATCAAGCGTTCCATCGCGTCGGGGGTGACCTGGGTGGTCTCCTCGGGCAACGGCAACGCCGACGCCTGCAAGAACTCGCCCGGTGACGTCGCCGAGGCGATCGTGGTCAACAACGCCACCTCCGGCGACGTCCGCCGGTCCGACTCCAACTACGGCTCCTGCACCGACCTGTTCGCGCCGGGGACGGGCATCCCCTCGGCCTGGAACTCCGGCGACGAGGACACCCACGTGCTGACCGGCACGTCGATGGCCGCCCCGCACGTCGCCGGTGCCGCAGCGCTGTACCTGTCGGCCCACCCCCAGGCGACCCCGGCCGAGGTGCAGAGCGCCCTGGTCAACGCCGCGACCCCCGGCAGGATCGGCAGCGCCGGCCGGGGCAGCCCGAACCGCCTGCTGTACGTCGGCGGCCTGTCCGCCCGCTGACGCCCCCTCGCGTGCGGCGGCCGGAGCGCACCCCCACGGTGCTCCGGCCGCCGACCCGTCCTCACCGGCCCCGCCCCCGACCTTGCCTCACCGGCCCTCCCTCACCGGCCCTTCCTCGCCGACCCGACGACCGTGGAGCCCCTGTGATCAGCACCGTCGACCTCTTCAACAACGGCGTCGGCCCGTCCGGCCCGCACACCGTGGCCCCGCTGCTCGGCCTGACCGGGGAGCGGCCCGAGACCGTCGAGGAGACGGCGCGCGGCGGGCTCGCGCTCGCCCGTCCCCGGTGCTGACGGGGTAGTTCCCGAACCAGCACGAGCACCGGTGCGGCCCGTGGCCGCTACCGGTGCTTCCGCACGTCCGGAACCGGGACGGCGGGCCCCGCGCACGCTCGCACACCACCCCGTCGCCACAAGCGCGGTGACGAATCCACAGTTTTGGACAGCACCGCCGGCCTGCGGCGGAGCGCAGCGCCTGTCCCGCAAGGGGTGCGCCGTCCACGGAATTGGACGGGTCATCAACAGGAAGAACCGGACGGCCGCACCGGACCTTGACGCACTCCCGGCGGGTGAGGGAGCGTCAATCCCTGTCCGCAGCAGCGGGACGGCGCACCAGGCCTCCCGTACCGGGCGAATCCCCCCACCTCATCACCTGGAGACAGGAATGACCTCCGCGACCCCCCACCGCCACCGGCGCAGCCGCAGGAAGCTCGCGATCGCCGTGACGGTGCCCGCGACCCTCGTCACCGGCCTCGCCGTCACGCTCACCGGTGTCGGCTCCGCGTCGGCCGGTGTCACCACCCCCTCGGCCGCCGGGCTCCCCAAGCCGGACCACATCGTCGTGGTCATGATGGAGAACCACGCCTTCTCGCAGATCATCGGCAGCAAGGACGCCCCGTACCTCAACTCGCTGGCCGAGAACGGCGCCCTGCTCACCAACTCGTACGGCATCACCCACCCCAGCCAGCCGAACTACTTCGCGGTCTTCTCCGGCTCCACCCAGAAGATCACCGGTGACGGCTGCTACAAGGTCGGCTCGATGACCGCGGCGAACCTCGCCTCCGAGCTGATCGCGGCGAAGAAGACCTGGGGCAGCTACAACGAGTCGCTCCCCAAGGAGGGCTCCACCACCTGCAAGGACGGCAAGTACGCCCAGAAGCACAACCCCTGGTTCGCCTTCAAGAACGTCCCCGCCGACTCCGGGCACACCTTCGCGCAGTTCCCCACCGACTTCGCGCAGCTGCCCGCCGTCTCGTTCGTCGTGCCCAACCTCTGCAGCGACATGCACGACTGCTCGGTCGGCACCGGTGACGGCTGGATCAAGAAGAACCTCGACGGCTACGCCACCTGGGCCAAGACCCACAACAGCCTGCTGATCGTCACCTACGACGAGGACAACAAGCAGAGCGGCAACCACATCCCGACCCTCGTGTTCGGGCAGCCCGTCAAGGCCGGCAGCACCTCCTCCGCGTCCTACAACCACTATGACGTCCTGCGCACCGTGGAGGACCTGGCCGGCCTGTCGACGCACGCCGGCAAGGCGGCCCAGGCCACGGACGTCACCGGTATCTGGAACTGACCGTGTACCTCGCGGACAGCCGCCGCCCCACGGCGTCCGACGCCGCCCCGGCCGACCGGCCGGGGCGGTCGCCGCGGATCGCCGGAACCGTCCTGGCGCTCGGGAGCGTCAGCCTCGTCACCGACGTCTCCTCGGAGATGGTCTCCGCCGTCCTGCCGCTCTACGTGGTCGCCGCGCTCGGGGTCTCCCCGCTCGGCTTCGGCCTGTTGGACGGCATTTACAACGGCGCCTCGGCCTTCGTCCGGCTGCTCGGCGGCCTGCTCGGCGACCGCGGCGGCCGCCACAAGTCGGTCGCCGCGGCCGGGTACGGGCTGTCGGCGCTCTGCAAGCCCGCCCTGCTGGTCGCCGGCACCATGCCGGTGCTCGGAGCCGTCCTCGCGGCCGACCGGGCCGGCAAGGGGCTGCGCACCGCGCCCCGCGACGCGCTGATCTCCCTGTCCACCCCGGCCGAGCAGCGCGGCCTGGCCTTCGGCGTGCACCGGGCGATGGACACCGCGGGCGCCCTCGCGGGCCCGCTGCTCGCCTTCCTGATCCTGCGGGCCGCGCCCGGCGGCTACCACGCCGTCTTCACGGTCAGTGCGTGCGTCGCCGCGCTCGGCGTGCTCGTGCTGGTGCTGTTCGTGCCCGGCCGCCGCGGCCCGTACGCCCTGCCGGCCGTTTTGCCGGCCGGCAATCGGCTGCGCGTCACCGCGCTGCTGCGCCTGGCCGGGCTGCGCCGGATCGCGCTGTGCTCCACGCTGCTCGGGCTCGCCACCGTCAGCGACTCGTTCCTGTACCTGCTGCTGCAACGGCGGCTCGGCCTGTCCGCCGGGTGGTTCCCGCTGCTGCCGCTCGGCACGGCGGCGGTGTACCTGCTGCTGGCCGTCCCGCTGGGCGCGGCTGGTGACCGGATCGGGCGGCGGCGCAGCTTCCTGCTCGGCCACCTGATGCTGCTGGCGGCGTACGCGCTCGTGCTGCTGCGGCCCGGTGGCGGTCTGCCGTTGGCCGCCGCCGTCCTCACCCTGCACGGGGTCTTCTACGCGGCGACCGACGGGCTGCTCGCCGCCGCCACCGCGAACACCGTGCCCGCCGCCCGGCGCGGCGCCGGTCTCGCCCTGGTCGGCACGGGCCAGGCCCTCGGACGGTTCGTCTGCTCGCTCGCGGTGGGCGCGCTGTGGACCCGCTGGGGGGACACCACCGCCCTCGCCGTGATGGCGGCCGCGCTCGCGCTCGCCGTCGGCGCGGCGGCCCGCCTGCTGGGCCCCGCCGCCGACCACCCCGCCGCCGACCGGCCCGCCGCCCCCGACTCCGCCGCACAGGAGACCGTATGACCCTCGGCCGCCGCCTGCTCGTCCTGCTCACCGTTGTCGCCGTGCTCGCCACGGCCGGCGCCTGGGCCGTCCTGCACGCCGCCGACGCGGCGCCGGGCAACAGGAGGCCGGCGGCCGACGACCCGCGCGGCGAACCCGGCCCCGTCCGGCTCGGCCCGCAGCCGGACGGGGCCCGGCTGGTGTTCCGCAGCATGACGTGGGGCGACCGGCGCGACCAGCTGGCCTCCGTCCCGCTGGCGCGGCCGGACACCACCCGGACCGTGTCGGCGCCGGCCTGCCTGCGCTTCCACGCCGCGGCCGGCACCGGCATCTGCCTCCAGGCCGTGCACGGCCTGGTCGAGGACACCTACCGCGCGGTGGTCCTCGACGCCGACCTGCACGAGGTGCGCCACTACGACGTGGCCGGCATCCCGACCCGCGACCGGGTCTCGCCCTCCGGGCACCTGGTCGCCTGGACGGTGTTCCTCAGCGGCGACTCCTACGCGGGCACCGCCTTCTCCACCCGCACCTCCGTCCTGGACACCCGCACCTGGACCCTCCAGGAGAACCTGGAGGACTTCGCGGTCACCCTGGACGGCCGGCCGTACCGGGCCTCGGACGTCAACATCTGGGGCGTGACCTTCGCCGACGACGAGCACTTCTACGCCACCCTGGCGACCCGCGGGCAGACCTACCTGGTCGCCGGTGACGTCGGCCGGCGCACCCTCACCACGCTGCACGGCAACGTGGAGTGCCCCTCGCTGTCCCCGGACGGGACGCGCGTCGCGTACAAGAAGCGCGTCGCCGGGCTCTCCGACGACGACCCCTGGCGGCTGTACGTCCTGGACCTGCGGACGATGGCCGAGACGGCCACCGCCGAGCAGCGCGGCATCGACGACCAGGCGCTGTGGATCGACGACCGCACCCTCGCCTACGCGATGCCCGGCGACAGCGGCTCCGACCTGTGGACCGTCCCCGCGGACGGCTCGGGCGGCGCGGCGCTGCTCGCCGCGGCCGCCCTCTCGCCGGCCGTGGTCAGATGACGGCCCGGTCCGGCCGGAGGTCGTCGCCCCACTCCCAGGACAGCCCGTAGACCCCCGGGAACGTCTCGGGGAGGACGGCGCAGGCGTGGCCCGCCGAGGAGATCCTGACGTCCTCGGCGGGCTGCGCCGGCGCGTCGTGGTTCGGCCGCCAGGAGAGCCGGCAGCTCACCGGCAGCGTCCGGCGGTCGAACCGGGCCCGCAGGACCAGGTTCTTGCCGGGGAAGTTCACCATCCGCTCGTACCGGGTGGCGGCCTCGGCCGAGGGATAGGCGTAGCTGTACTCGACGACCGCCGACTGCCCCGGGGTGAGCGGGAGGTCGAAGAGCAACTCGGTTGCGGCGAGGCCGTGTTCGGGGTCGGTGCGGCGGCGGCCGAGCCGGCAGCCGACCAGGTCGAACACACCGGGGCCGCTGTCGGGGCTGCGGTCCTGGCCGGTCTCCCGGTCGGCGCGGGTCAGCAGGATCAGCCGGTCCGCGCCGGCGGCGAGCGCCCGGACGAGCTGCACCACGTCGATCCGCCGCTCCTCCTGCCCGGCCCCGATGTGGATGTCGACCCTGGTGTGCAGGGTCTCCACCCGTCCGTTGGCCCGGGGGTCGAAGTCGGCGAGGACGCCCTCCACCGCGGGGTCGCCGACGGCGCTGACGTAGTCGAGCGAGCCGGGGACGTGGTCGACCCAGCGGCCCCGCGGCCGGCGCGGCCCGAGCAGCACGATCAGCGAGTCCGGCGGCAGCCCCAGCAGCGCTTCCAGTGCCCGGACGGCGGTCAGCGACTCGGCCCGCTCGGGTCTGCTGCGCCCGCGCTGCCAGTAGCTGAGGCTGGAGACGCTGACCTGGAGGCCCTGCCGGGTGAGCCGTCGCCGGATCCCGTCCAGGCTCAGCCCGCTGTCCCGGATCGCGGTGCGCAGCGCGAGGTCGAACGGACCCGACCGCAGCACCTGGGTGAGTTCGCCGGACAGCGTCGCGAACGGCCGGCTCGGTGATGGACGGCTCACAGCGCACCTGCCTCGCACCGGGACCGCTCCGCAGCGCGGTCGCCTCCGCATGGGAGGAATCTACTGGCGCACCGGTCGGTAGACCAGGGACTCCGGCCGCGCGGTTGCGGTGTTTCCGTAGCGGTTCGTGTGCCGTCCCGGGGTTCGGTGAGGAGGTGGGGCGGCAGAGGGGTGGAGAGTGTGGTGACGGTGCGTCAGTCGCCTTGCGCGGGGCGCCCTTCCGCCGGCCGGGGCGGTTCCTCGCGCCGTCCGGGCGGCTCCTGGTCGAGCAGGTCGGCGAGCGTGTCGCGCACGCTCCTGCCGCGTCCGGTCCGCGCCGTCAGACGGGCGGGGTCGGCCGGGTCGCGGACGAAGGCGTGCAGCCGCTCCTTCCGGCGGGCCAGGACGACGTCCGTGCTCTCCCCGGCGACCTCCGCCGAGTCGACCGCCGTGTAGTGGACGGCGGTCAGCAGTGCGGAGCGTTCCGCCGACGCGAGGACGGTGTCGGCGTCCAGCGCCGGATCGGACGGGGCCCAAGGGCCCTGCGGCAGCCACTCGGCCACGATCCGGAGGGTCTCGTCGAGGGTGCGCAGCGAGAGTTCGTGGACCCCGAGCGCGTCGATGTGCACGATCAGGCAGATGCGCTCCGGCTGGGGCAGTACGAGGATCCGCCAGGCCTCGCCGGGCCGGGCTCCGGTGATCCGCGCGTCCAGCACCCTCCGGGCGCGCCGCTGGAACGCCACCGCGATGCCGAGGTCGCCGCGGACCTGGATCTGGTCCTCGCCGGCTCCGGGGACCAGGAGGTGTCGCGCGGCGAGTGAGCGGACCGCCTCGGCCAGCACCTCGTCCGAGGGGCGGGCCTCCAGGAAGTCCACGACCGCGTCCACGACGGTCAGTTCGGCGCTGGTGTAGGCGCCGAGCGGTACGGCTCCGGTGTGCACCAGGCCCACCACCGAGGTGACCAGCCCTTCCGGGATCGAGACGGATCCGTCGGCCTGCGGCCCGCGGCCCTCGGCCGTGCTCACCGGGCCGCCCCGATCCAGCGGGTGCCGGGCGGTTGGTTCCCGGCGGCGGACAGGATCCGGGCGGCGGGCGGCAGCGGCGCCTCGGTGATCCACACCTGCGAGTTGCCGAAGAGTCCGCGTCCGGCGCGGCCGGACAGCGTCCCGCCGAGCTCGTCCGACGGGTCGGCCCGTTCGGGCGGGGGGAAGCGGCCGGCCAGGTCCGCGGAGGCCGAGGTGGTGTCGTCCTCGGTCTCGATCCGCCGCAGTTCGGCGGCCAGGGAGCGGGAGACGGCCGATGACAGCGCCGTGGGCACGGCGACCGCGGGGGACAGGTACATCGGCCGCCGTTCGGTGACCCGGGACAGGCCCCACGGGCCGACGTTGCTGCGGGTGACCCGGTAGACGACGTAGTCCATCAGGTGCCGCACGTCGTCCAGGGTCGGCAGCCGGCGGCTTCCGAACGCGGCCGGGGTCTTCTCCAGTTGGAGCCAGGTGCCGCCGGCGGTCCGGCCGTGCAGCTTCTCGCGCACCACCTGGCCGCGCATGCCGATGTCCGGGTAGCGCGACTTGTCGATGTCGCGGTGGTGGCTGGACAGCCGGTGGTGGCTCACCTCGGGGAAGAGCCACGCGTCGTACAGCTCCCGGTCGTCGACCAGGACGTGGCCGCCGCACAGCACGTCGTGCAGCTGCGGGACCTGGAGGCCGTGGCCCTCCAGGTCCGCCAGGATGGTCGCCTCCTGCGGGCTGAGTCCCGCGGCGGCGGCGAGCAGTCCCTTGCGGTAGGTGCCGTTGTGGGCGGTCAGTTCGATCAGCAGCCGTACCCGGGTGCGGGTCTCCTGCGTGCGGCGTTCGCGCTCCGCCCGCTCGGCGCGCCGCCTGCGGCGGCGTCCCTGTCCACTGGCCATACGAGCCAGTACAGCACCGTGGGGGCGGCCCCGCGCCCGGGGACGTGCGCGCCGCCCCTTGGCAGCGCCCGGTCCGGCCCCTACACTCGCCCAGAACTTGAGCAAGGCTCGTCTTTCCCGGGGAGACGTCATCGGCGGAACCGAACCGCGCCCGGCCGCCCTGGCCGAGCCCGAGCACCGCGTCACGGCCGGCTGGACGGCCGCGCTCAGCCTCGCCTCGCTCGCCGTCTTCATGGGCTTCTTCACCCCGATCCAGATCCTGCTCCCGCTCCAGCTGGAGCGGCTCGACCCCGCCCGCAAGGCCGAACTGCTGGCCTGGGTCACCGGCGCCGGCGCCCTCGTCGCGATGGTGGTCAACCCGCTCGCCGGCGCCCTCTCCGACCGCACCGCCTCCCGCCACGGCCGCCGCCGCCCGTGGATCCTGGGCGGCGCCCTGCTCGGCGCCGCCGGCCTGCTGCTCACCGCCACCCGGCACGGCCTGCCCGGGATCACCGCCGGCTGGTGCCTCGCCCAGACCGGGCTCAACGCCATGCTGGCCGGCGTCACCGCGCCCGTCGCCGACCAGGTCCCGCTCGCCCAGCGCGCCCAGGTCTCCGCCTGGACGGGCATCAGCCAGTCGCTCGGCCTGGTGGTCGGCGCCCTGCTGGTCACCGTCGTGGTCACCGGCGTGCTGCCCGGGTACGCGCTCACGGCGGGCCTCGCCGTCCTGCTCGCCCTGCCGTTCGTGCTGCGTCACCCCGACCCCGTCCTGCCGCGCACCGCCCGCCCGCCGCTCGACCGGCGGACGCTGACCACCGGCTACTGGGTCAGCCCCCGCCGGTACCCGGACTTCGCCTGGGCCTTCGCCACCCGGTTCCTGATCAACCTGGGCAACGCGACCGGCACGCTCTACCTGCTCTACTACCTCACCGACGCCGTCCACCACCCCGCCCCCGAGAACGGCGTGCTGGTCCTCACCGCCGTCTACACCGCCGCCGCGCTGCTCACCGCCGTCCCGGCCGGCCTGGTCTCGGACCGCACCGGACGGCGGCGCGCGCCGGTGGCCCTCGCCTGCGTGGTGATGGCGGGCGCCGCACTGATCCTGGCGTTCTGCCCCACCTGGCCGGCCACCGTGCTGGCCGCGGCCGTGCTCGGCGCGGGCTTCGGCGTCTACCTCGCGGTCGACCAGGCCCTGGTCACCCAGGTCCTGCCGGCCGCCGCCGACCGGGCCAAGGACCTCGGCGTGATCAACATCGCCAACTCCGCCCCCCAGGTGCTCGCCCCCGCGCTGGCCGCCCCGGTCGTCGCCCACCTCGGCGGCTACCCGGGCCTGTACCTGGTGACCGCCGCGGTCACCCTGCTGGCGGGTGCCCTGGTCCACCGCATCCGCGGCGTCGCCTGACGCGTCCGCGTGCGCCCCGGCGGTTTCACCCCCGCCTCACTCGGCGCGCTTCCGCGACTGCGGGGCATGGGCGCGCTAGAGGTTCAGTGGCGGAGCCCGGCGTGCGGCGGTGGTGCCCGGCGCCGCCGCCCGCGCCACCCCCTCGCAGAACGGGACCACCCATGAGACGTCCGACCCCCGGCGCCCTGCTCGCCGTGCTGGCGCTCGCCGGCACGGCCGCCTGCGGAGGGCTCACCGGCGCCGGCGAGGCCCAGGAACCCGCCGACGCCGCCGGCACGCTGACGGTCTGGCTGCAGACGGACGCCCGGACCCTGTGGCCGAAGTCGGTCGAGGCCGCCACCGCGGAGTTCCACCGGGCGTACCCGAAGGTGCAGGTCAGCGTCGCCTACCAGGCCTGGACGGACCACCTGTCCAAGTTCGACGCGGCCGCCCAGGCCCGCCGCGTCCCCGACGTGATCGAGCTCGGCACCAGCGAGACCGCGCAGTACAACGCGGCCGGTGCCTTCCTCGACCTGGCGCCGCGCACCGCGGAGTTCGACAACTCCGCCGACTGGCAGAAGGGCCTCGCCGACGCCTGCCACCTCGACGGGAAGCTCTACTGCGTGCCCTACTACGGCGGCACCCGCGCGGTCGTCTACCGCAAGGACCTGCTCGCCGACGCCGGCGTGACCCGGCCCCCGGCGACCTGGGCCGAGCTGCGGTCCGCGGTGGCCGCCCTCGCCGAACGACACCGCGACGACCAGGGCTTCTCCCCGTTCTACCTGCCGGGCCAGCACCCCTACGGCGCCCTGCCGTTCGTCCTCGACGCGGGCGGGGCGATCGCCTCCCGCGGCCCCGACGGCCGGTGGCGGTCCGAGCTGTCCTCCCCGGCGGCGATCACCGGTCTGAAGAACTGGAAGTCCCTCGTCGACGCCGGCATGCGCGGCGACCGCACCGCCAACGACCTGGGCGCCGCACCGGCCCTGGCCGCGGGCACCGCGGCGATGTCCTTCAGCACCAACGGCCAGCTGGTGAAGGTCTTCGGCCCCGAGGGCGACCCGGCGCTCAAGGACCGCATCGGGTCCTTCCCGATGCCCAGCCCGGCCCGGACCGGACAGGTCGTCCCGCCGTACCTGGGCGGCTCGGTGCTCGCCGTCCCGGCCATGAGCCGGCACCGGCAGTGGGCCACCGAGTGGACCCGCCGGTTCACCGCCACCGCCCGCGAGAAGGAGTTCCTGGCCGGCGGCTTCCTCGCCAACACCACGACGCTCACCTCGGACGACCCGCAGCGCGCCGGCTACTTCCAGGGCCTGGAGCACAGCTGGAGCGTCCCGGCGGCCGAGAACTGGGCCGCCGTCGAGAAGGCCAACCTGGTCAAGCAGATGCTGGTCGCCATCGCGACCGGCCGGGCCACCCCCGAGGACGCCACCAGGGCGTACGGCAAGAAGATCGAGGCCCTCCTCAACACCCCCACCTGAGGCCGTCGCCCGCGCCCCCGCGCGGGCACCGCCCCCACCGGACGGATGGAACCCCAACCCGTGGTGACCACACCCGAAGCGCCGGCCCGGGCCCGCTCCCGCGCCGCCGCGGCGCCGTCCCGGCGCCGCACCGACCGCACCCCCTACCTCCTCGTCGCGCCCTCCGTACTGGTCCTGCTCGGCGTCCTCGCCTACCCGCTCGGCCGGGTGGTGGTGCTGTCCTTCCAGCACTGGGGCGTCCGGCAGATCTTCGGCGCGCACGGCCCCGACTTCGTCGGGACGGACAACTACACCGCCCTGCTGGCCGATCCGGTGTTCCGGACGGTACTGGTGCGCACCGTCGTGCTCACCGCGGCGATGGCCGGGATGTCGATGGCGGTCGGCCTGGGCGTCGCCCTGCTGATGCGGCGGCTGCCGGGCTGGTGCCGGGCGACCTTGACCTGCGCCCTGGTCCTCGCCTGGTCGGTGCCGACCTTCGTCTCCACCGAGATCTTCGCCTGGATGACCGAGTACAACTCCGGCGTCGTCAACCGGGCCCTCGGCATCAGCCCGCACAACTGGTACGCCGACGCCACCCAGGGCCTCGCGGTCGCCACCGCCGTGGTCGTCTGGGGCGCCGTCCCGCTGATCGCCGTCACCCTCTACGCCGGGCTGGCCCAGATCCCGGCCGAACTGCTGGAGGCGGCCAGGATGGACGGCGCCGGCGCCTGGCGGCTGCTGCGCTCGGTGGTCCTGCCGCTGCTCGCGCCGCTGCTCGCGCTGCTCACCACGCTCTCGGTGATCTGGGACTTCCAGGTGTTCAACCAGATCTGGATCCTGCGCCAGGGCGCGCCCGGCGAGGACTACTACACCCTCGGCATCTACTCCTACGTCAAGGCCTACGCCGGCCACGACTACGGGCTGGCCTCCGCGGCCGCCGTCCTGACCGTCCTGCTGCTGCTCGGCGTGATGGTCGCCCACCTGCGTCAGATCGCCAGGATCGGAGAAACCCCGTGAACCCCGTCCCGCGCCGGACGGCGGGCCGCCCGGCCCGGACGGCCGCACTCTGCGTGCTCGGGCTGGCCGTCGCCGCCGTCTGGGCGTTCCCGGTGTACTGGATGGCGCTCACCGCGTTCGAACCAGGTGCCGAGATCCGGGCCGCCACGCCCCGGTTCTGGCCGCGCCGGCCGACCTGGGAGCACTTCGCCCAGGTCACCGCCGACCCGCTGTTCTGGCACGCCGTCCGCAACAGCGCCGTGGTCACCGGCGCCACCGTGGTGCTGGCGATGGCCGTGGCGCTGGGTTCGGCGCTCGCCGTCGCCCGCTTCCGCTTCCGTGGCAGGGGGCTGTACGTGGCGGCCGTGATGCTGGTCCAGATGGTGCCGCACGTCGCCCTGGTGATCCCGATCTTCCTCACCCTCGGCGACGTCGGCCTGTCCGACAGCATCCCCGGGCTGGTCGTCACCTACCTGGCGTTCGTCCTGCCCTTCGCGGTCTGGACGCTGCGGGGCTTCGTCGCCGCCGTCCCGCGCGAGCTGGAGGAGGCCGCCATGGTCGACGGCTGCGGCCGGGCGGCCGTGTTCCGCCGGGTGGTGCTGCCGCTCGCCCTGCCCGGCCTGGTCGCCACCTCGGTGTACGCGATGGTGCTGGCCTGGAACGAGTACCTCTTCGCGTACTTCCTGCTCGGCACCCCCGACCAGCACACCGTCCCGCTGTGGCTGACCCACTTCGTGACCACCGAGGGCACCGACTACGGGGCGCTGATGGCCGGATCCACCATCGTCGCGCTGCCCGTCGTGGTGTTCTTCCTGCTCGTGCAGCGGCACCTGGCGGGCGGCCTGACCGCCGGGGCGGTCAAGGGGTAGGCCCTGCCGGGGAGCCGGGCGCCGGCCGGGTCAGCTCCCGGTGGGGAAGTAGGCCGCGGTCTGGTCCCGGTACAACTGTTCGAGCTGCTCCCTGGTCAGGTCCAGCCGTACCGTGCGGCCGTCCTCGTCCACGTCGGCGACGGCCGACATCGGCACGCTGATCTCCTTGCCGAACACCCAGACCCCGGTGTCCACCAGGATGTGCCGCTCGTCCAGGTACGCCGAGTGCCGGTCGACCCGGCCGGCGTGGCCGTCGACCGCGTCGACCCGGTACCCCACCAGGTCCACGTGCTGTTCCGTCCCGCCCTGCTGCTGGGCCACGTCCGCCTCCTCGCTCCGATGCCGTCGCACGGGGAACCTACCGTCCCCGCCCGCCCCGGCCGTTGGTGCCCCGGCTCCGTCTGCCCGCCCGGACGGCCTGTCATGCCTCCGCGGTCCGGCGAGGACCCGACGGGAGCCGCCCGGTGCGGGGGGTCGGTGCGGGGAGATCAGTGCACGCGGGACCCGCTCAGCTGGGCCGGGACGAGGTCCTCGATGCGTTCGACCTCGGCCACCGGCGTGGTGTTGTACTGCATCACCAACGCGCCGTCCGGGGCGCCGGGGCCGTGCCGCACCACGAGGTAGCTGCCGGCCTGGACGTGCTGCGCGTAGCCGGGCACGTGACGCTCGGCCAGGAAGTGCCCCAGCAGGGTGTCCAGTCCGCCCCCGCGGGCCGCGTCCTCGGCGGCGGCCACGGCACCGGCCGACAGCGGGCCGAGCACCAGCAGCGGCCCGACCTCCGGGACGAGCAGCAGCGCGGTGCCGCTCAGGACGCCGAACAGGCCGCCCGTCCAGCTGTCGCTGCCGTCGTCGGCGCAGACGAAGCCGTGCACCTCGGTCTGGCTCCGCAGCTCCTGGCCGATGACCGACAACTCACCGGCGGGGACTCCCTGTTCGAGCAGGATGCGGACGGCCTCCTCGGCGTCCCGCATCGATCCGTACACGCCGACCACACCGTTGACCTCGACCACGATCCACTCCTCGCTGTGCCGCCCGGGTTCCCGGGACCGGGCTTCCGGGGCCCGTCTGCCCCCGTTGCCGCAGGCCAAGCGGGGCGGACCGGGTGAATCCCCGAGACCGGTGTTGACGGGCACCCCCGCGGTACCCCCCGCGGCCCCCGCCGCGCGGTCAGAGGCCCAGCACCAGGTCCCGGACGGCGTCGGGCCGGGACAGGAACGGGTGGTGGCCGGCGTCCAGCTCGACGACGTGGCCGGCCCGGCGGGCGAACTCGCGCTGCCGCGCCGCCGGGGTGCCGCGGTCCCGGGCGCAGACGAGGTACGTCGAGGGCAGCCGCTGCCAGGCGGCCGCCCCGACCGGCTGCCCCGTCACCCGCACGCTCTGCCGGGCCAGGTGGTCCGCCGCCTGCAGCCGGACCTCGGCGGCGCAGTCCTGAAGGAAGGTGTCCACGAGCAGCTCGGGACGGACCCCGAAGGTGCCCGCCCCGGGGTCGACGTCGAGGAACGGGGCCGGGGTGCCGTCCCCGAAGTCCGACAGGCTCTGCCCGACCTCGGGCAGGTAGCTGGAGACCAGCAGCAGGTGACGGACCGACCCGACACCCGCGGCGGCCTCCGCGGTGACGATGCCGCCGTAGCTGTGGGCGACCACGACGGTCGGCTCGTCGCCGTCCAGCAGCACCCGCCGCACCGCGGCGACGTCCTCGGGCAGCCCCGGCCCGCCGGTGCCGCCGGGCCGGCCCGCCTCGCCACAGCTCGGCAGCGCCGGGGCCACGCTCGCCACCCCCCGCTCCCGCAGCAGCCCGGCGGTGCGGTGCCACCACCACGACCCGTCCCGCACGCACGCCCCGTGCACGAACACGACCCTCATCGCCACCTCCGCACGGCCCTCGACGGGCTACTCGCCCATGGTGCCGCACCGCACCCCCGCCGCACCGCCGAGCGACACGCGGACACCTGCTCCGCACCGGGACCGGCCGGGAACGATCCTCCCCGGTCAATAGGTAACACCTAGTCAACTCGGCTCTACCAGGGGGTAATTGAATCCCCGCACACCCGTTCCCCCGCCGCTGTGACGGCTGCTACGTTTTGAGCCGGCCAGCCGGCCGGATCCTCCTCCTCCACACCCTCGACGGGAGGTGAGGGAAAGATGTTGAGCTTCTCCAGCCAGGTCGGCAGCACCGCGACCGGCGGCGCGTTCGTCCAGGTGGCTCCGGGAGCCAGCACCACCTGTGGCGGCGGAAACTGCTGCTGCAGCTCGTGCTGCAGCTGGTAGTCGCACCAGGTCGGGCGGGGTCGCCCGACCCCGCCCGATGCCCGATGCCCGATGCCCGATGCCCGACCAACCGTGCAACCCGCCCTCGCGTGCGCCACCCCCGCCGAGCGAAAGGCCGAGATGTCACTGAAGGACTCGCAGGAAGCCGTCTCCGACCACCTGAGCCGCAACAGCCACCTGGCGACGGTGGCGGCCTTCGGCCAGCAGCACACCTCCGTGTCGATGTACAGCGCGACGACGGTGGTGCGGGCGCCCGAGTCGGTGGTGCGCGGCCGGTGGAATCCGGCCGTGCACGGTTTCGTGGGTGAGGAACTGCTGCTCAACCACCGCCGCAGCGGCCGGGACCTGGGGATGCAGCTGGGAGTGTCGAGGTTCTACGGCCACGACGCCGTCCTGTCCAGCGCGCACAACGACCTCCAGGAGCGGGTGGACGGGGCGATCGCCCTGCCCGTGCACCGAAGACTGCGCAGCGGCCTGACGGACACGGTCGCCACGCGGCGCAGCGGACGGCAGTTCTCGGGCCGGCCGGCCTCGCTCGTGGAGCTCGCCACGGTGCTGTGGCACGCCCAGGGGATCTCGGGCAGCCTGCCCGTGCCGACAGCCCAGGACGGCGACGCCGCGGTGGCGCTGCGCAACTCGCCCTCCGGGGGCGGGCTCTACCCGGTCCGGCTGGCGGTGCTGGCCCAGCACGTGAAGGGGCTGGCCCCCGGCGCGTACGAGTACCAGCCGCACAGTCACACCCTCTTCCCGTACCGGCCGGACCCGCAGCCGGTCGACCTGAGCCGGCAGCTGTGGACGGCGGACGTGGAGCTCGACAAGGTCGCCTTCGCCCTGGTCTACGTCTACGAGCTGTACGCCAACTCGCAGAAGTACGGCGACAGCGGGCTGGTGTTCGCGCTGATCGAGGTCGGCGGGATCTCGCAGAACGTGCACCTGGCCCGGACCTCGCTCGGCATGATCGGCTGCGACCAGGGCGGCTACGACAAGCAGACCCTGGAGAAGACCCTCGGCTGCGACGGCACGTCGCGCCACGTGGTGCACCTGACGCTCCTCGGACACGGAGAGGCCTGAGCCATGACCCTCGCACCCTCCGATCCGGGAGTGGTCCTCGCGACCTCGGTCCGCCTCCTCGCCGTCGAGCCGGGGGTCGTCCGGCTGCGCTGGGGGATCTGGAACTTCTCCGAGGTGAACGTCGACCTGCGGGCCGAGTCGCCCGCCGTCCGGGCCGCGATGACCGCCCTGTTCGAGACGCTGGCGGCCGGCAAGCCGGCCGACGGGACGTTCGCGGACGCGGCCGACCTGACCCCCGTCGAGCGGGCCAACCTGCAACTGGCCGTCAACGAGCTGCGGCAGGCCGGGTTCCTCGCCCTCGACCGGCCGTCCGCGCGCGGCGGGGAGATGGCCCGGGCCCTGCTCGGCAACCTGGACCTGTACGGCGCCGGCGAGTCCGCCGAGGCGACGGTCGCCTTCGCGGCCGACTCGCCCAGCGCCGCCGCCTACGTCAGCGGCCAGGCGCAGAGCCTGGGCCTGCCGCTGGAGCTCCTGCCGGCCGACTTCCTGGACGGGCTGCGCGGCGCCGACCTGACCTCCGGCATGGGCGGCCTGCCGGCGGCGGACGCGATGAAGCGGCTGAGCGCCGCCGTGGAGCACTGCGACTCGCTGGTCGTCCACCTCGGGCAGGGCTCGGTCCTGGCACTGCGCAATCTCAACCGGCTCGCCTGCCACCTGGAGAAGCCGGTGGTGGTCGGCCTGGTGGACGGCCCGTTCGCCACCGTCGTCGGCGCCGACAGCCCGCGCACCGGCTGCCTGGAGTGCTTCGAACAGCGCTCGCTGGCCCGGCTGGAGGACCACATCGGCTACCACGCCTTCGTCGGGGCCACCGCCGCCGGCGGCACCGGGCGGGCGAACGGCGTGGAGTCGCTGCTCTGCGCCCACCTGGTCAACGAGGCGGTGCTGCTGCGCTCGCTCGGCACCTCGCGCTTCCTCGGCCGGGCCCTGAGCATCTACCTGCCGACGTACGAGATCCAGGCACAGGACGTGCTGCGGATCGGGACCTGTCCGGCCTGCGGCCACGTCGCCCGGGACATCGTGCGGGAGATCAACTTCTCCAGCCGGGTCGTCGTCGACCGGCACGTGCGCGACGCGCTCGGAGGGGGCCGATGAGCGGCATCCCGCTCCTGGGCCACCCCGGGATGGCCGACGCGCTCGCCCGGTACGGCCGGATCGGCGGCAACCAGGGCGGCATCCTGCCCGGCATGCTGGTGTCGGTCGCCGCGGTCGAGGGCGAGCCCTACCTGCGCTCGGCCACCGCGGCGATGCCGCAGTACCACCGCCTGGCGCTCGACGACCCGCACATGCAGATGCAGTACCACCTGGCCGGCTACGGTGCGACCAACGAGGAGGCGCTGACCCGGCTCACCGGCGAGGCGGTGGAACGCTACGCGGCGATCATGGCGATGCCGCTGTTCGCCGACCGGATCGAGTACGCCTCCTACCGCACCCTGTCCTCGCGCCACCGCTGCCTGCCGCTGGAGCTGCTGGGCATCTTCGACGGCGAGCAGCAGCGTCGGATCGCCCGGATGATGCACCGCTACTCGCCGGAGCCGCCGACCGAGGACGACGTGATCGCGTGGATCGCCTGCCCGTCGCTCACCCGCCCGGGGGAGGAGGTCTACCTGCCGGCGCAACTGGTCTTCCTCGGCTTCCGCAGCGACGGCGGGGCGGGCGACCGGATGTTCACCCCGTCCTTCTCGACCGGGACGGCGGCCCACGTGTCGCTCGACAGGGCGCTGCTCGGCGCCCTCGTGGAGGCCGTGCAGATCGACGCGTTCATCCTCAACTGGTACACCGACGCCAAGGCGCCGCTCGTCGACCTGGACGCGGACGGCCGCGAACTCCTCGCGGCGGCCGGCCTCCCGCCCGACGGCCCGTACGAGGTCCGGGCGAGCCTGCTGACCCGGCCGGAGCTGCCGCTGCCGAACATCGGGGTGACCCTGGTGCGCCGGGACGGGAAGCTGCCGTACATCGCGTTCGGGCTCCAGGCCGACCCCGATCCGCGGCGGGCCCTGCTGCGCGGAGCGGCCGAGGCGACCGCGATCCTCGGCATCGGCATGTTCAGCACGGTCTTCGACCTGCCCAACGTGCACTTCGCGCAGAACGGTTCGGCGTACACGGACCTGGACACCAACGTGCTCTGGTTCGCCGCCCCCGGGGAGGCCGGGCGCAAGCTCGCCGCGGTGGAGAGCCGCGTGCACGGACGGGTCGGGTTCGCCGGAATCCCGGGTTACGCGGACGACGACACGGCGGCGATCCACCGGCTGCTGGCGGACCTGGGGGGCGTCAGCGAGTTCGCGGGCTACCTGGACTTCACCCCGCCGGAGCTGGCCGACACCCCCTGGCGGGTGGTGCGGGTGGTCGTCCCGGAGCTGCTCAGCATGTGCCTGCCCGGCTTCCCGCCCAAGGGCCACCCGCGGATGCTGAGCCATGGGGGCGTGACCCATGTGGTCCCACACCCGCTCCCTTGAGCTGCTGGTGCTGGTGGCCACCGTCGCGCCCGCCGAACTGATCCGCGTCGCGACGGCGTTCGGCCCGGCGGCCCGTGCGGGCGCGAGTACCGGAGCGGGCGTGGGTCCGGGTGCCGGAGCAGGCGCGGACCGGGGACGGGCGGCGCGGTGGGGGACGCTGGGCGCCCCCGCCGCGTACCTGGCGGTGACCGCGCTCGCCGTCGCCGTCGCGGCCGACGGCGGCTTCGTCCCGGACACGCTGACCGGCTGGCGGGCCGGCGCGCCCTGGCTGGCGGCGGCGGTGGTGGTCGGCGTCGCGCTGGTCGGTGCGGAGTTCGCGGTCGGCGCGGTGCCCCGGCTGCTGGACGGCACCGGCCTGCCGCGGCTCGCCGTGCACCGTGGCGCGGGCCCGGCCGGCGGCGGCTACGCGGCCGCCGTCCTGGTCACCGCGGCCGTGGAGGAAGTGCTGTACCGGGGCCTGTGGATCGGGGTCCTGCACGAGCGGCTGCGCCTGCCGGTCGCCGTCGCGGTCGGGGCGGCCGCCGTGGCGTACGCGGTCGGCCACCTGTTCTTCGGCGGCCTCGCGGTGGTGCAGAAGGCGGTGTCCGGGACGGTCTTCGGCCTGCTCGCGGTGGTGTCGGGCAGCCTCGCGGTGCCACTGGCGGCCCACCTCGCCCAGAACGGTGCGGTCGTCGCGCTGGCGCTCCGTCAGGAACGCGGCGGGCGCGCGACCGGCCGGCGGGCGGCGGCCGGATGAGCGTGCCCGCCTTCGCCGCGCTCAGCACCGCCGTCGTCGCCGGATGGCTGGCGCTGTACCGGCTGCCGTTCAACGACCCGGCGCGCCGCCGGCGGACGGCCCTGTGGCTCGCCGGCCGGACGGGCCTGCGCCCGGAGGCGGCCTTCGCGGTGTTCGGCACGGCGGTGTACCTGGTGCTGGGTGCCCTGGCCCTGACGGCGCTGCTGGCCGCCACACCGCTCGCGTTCCACCGGCTGTTCGCCCCGCCCGCGCCCGGGACGGCGCTCGCCCTGCTGCTGGCGGTGTTCGGCACCTCCAGCGCCAACATCCTGTGCGTGTCGCTGCTCTACCGGGCCGACCCGCGGGTGGACGTCCCCGGCGAGATCGCCCACATCCAGTGGATCGCCTCGATCCTCGCCCTGCCCCGGCACTACCGGTGGATCGTCCCGGCAGCCGCGGCACTCTTCGAGGAGGTGCTCTTCCGGGGCGTGGTCCTGCTGGGGCTCGGGGCGCTGGGCGGCGGCCCGGTCCTCGCCCTGGCCCTCAGCACCGGCCTGTTCGCGGCCGGGCAGGTCGCCCTGGTCTCCACCCGGGTGCAGGCGTACGTGCTGGGCGCCTCCAGCCTCACCCTCGGCGTGGTCGGCGGACTCCTCACCACCGCCACCGGCGGCGTGCTGCCCGCCCTGGTGCTGCACATGTCGTTCGCCGGCTTCTACACCAACCTCAGCGCCGCCTCCGCCCCCGGAGCGCGCACGACCTCCGGGAGGCTCAGCCTGTGACCACCAACCAGCCGTCCGCGGGCCCGGCGACGACGGAGCCGGAGTCCGATCCCGAGGCGGTGGTGCGCGTCGACCGGCTGACCGTCGCCTACGGCTCCTTCACCGCCGTCCGCGACGTCTCGTTCCGGATCCCTCCCGGGGAGGTGTTCGGGCTGGTCGGACCGAACGGCGCGGGCAAGACCTCCATCGTCGAGGCGGTGGGCGGCCTGCGGCCGGCCCGCAGCGGCACGATCGCCGTCTGCGGCCACGACCCCCGCCGCGACCGCGGCACGGTCACCCGCCTGGTCGGCATGCAGCTCCAGGAGTCGCAGTTCCCCAGCCGGGCCCGGGTCGGCGAACTGTGCGACCTGTACGAGGCGATCTACCGGGCACCCGGCTCCTCGGCCGCGCTGCTGGAGACCTTCGGCCTCGCCGACCGCCGCCGCAGCCAGGTCGCCGACCTCTCCGGAGGCCTGCGCCAGCGCCTCGCCCTGGCCCTGGCCCAGATCGGCGACGTCCGCCTGGTCGTCCTCGACGAGCTCACCACCGGCCTCGACCCGCACCAGCGCCGGGAGACCTGGCGCTCGGTGCTCGACCTGGCCGCCCGCGGCGTCGCGGTGCTGCTCACCTCGCACGCGATGGACGAGGTCGAGGCGCTGTGCGGCCGGGTCGGCGTGCTGCGGGCCGGGGAGATCGTCGCCCTCGACGCACCGGCACGGCTGACCGAGGCGCACGCGGGTCCGTCCACCTTCACGGTCGACCTCCCGGCCCCGGGCGGCGACCGGACCGCCGGCATCGAGGAACGGCTCGACGGCCTCGGCCTGACCCGGCTGCCCGGCGGGCCCGGCCGGCTGGAGCTCGCCGGGACCTTCCCCGCCGACTACGACCGCATCGTGCGCCTGGTCGCCGACGCCGGGCTCCCGCCGTCGGCGGTCGGCCGCCGCACCCCGACCTTCGAGGACGCCTATCTGCGGCTGGTCGGCGAAACCACCGAAACACCGGAGGCCTGAGATGGCGACGCTGTGGACGATCGTCCGGTTCGAGTGGCGGCGGATGATGCGGAACTTCGCCCCGGTGTTCTTCGCGCTCGCCTTCCCCGTGCTGATGCTCTGCATGTTCGGCGGGATCTACGGCAACGAGCCGTCCGAGAAGTTCGACGGCCGCGGGACGGTGGACATGTCGGTGCCCGCCTACCTGGTCCTGGTGGTCGCCGTGACCGGGCTGATGAGCTTTCCGCTCGGCCTCGCCGAGTACCGTGACCGCAAGGTGCTCAAGCGCTTCCGGGCGACGCCCGTCGACGCGTCCGCCTTCCTGGTCGCGCAGGGGCTGGTCAACATCGTGCTGAGCCTGCTCGGCGCCCTGTTGCTGGTGGCCGCCGGCTACCTCTTCTTCGACCTCCACCTGCCGTCCTCCGGCGCCGCGGCCGCCGCGACGGCCGGCGCGCTGCTGCTGGCGGCCCTCGCGATGTACGCGCTGGGGGGCGTGGTGGCCGCGGTCGCGCGTTCCGAGCGGGCGGCGGTGGCCATCGCCAACCTGGTCTACTTCCCGATGATCTTCCTCTCCGGGGCGACCGTCCCGCTGCAGATCTTCCCGCCGGCGATGAAGACCGTCAGCGACGCGCTGCCCGCGACCTACGCGGTCGAACTGCTCCAGCACGCCTGGCTGGACGGCACCGCCGACACCGCCCTCGACCTCGGCGTGCTCGCCGCCGTGGTCGTCCTCGGGACGGCCGTCGCGGTACGACTCTTCCGGTGGGAGTAGCGGTGCCGGCCGCCCACCCGCCGCTCGCCGGGCAGGTCCCCGCCACCGCCTTCCTCACCGCGCTCGCCCGGGCCGGTGCGACGGCCGTGCCGGACGGCGCCCTGCACGACCCGTACGCGGACCGCTTCGCCCGCCTCTGCCCGGACTCCGTCCGGCGCATCACCCGGCACACCGTCGGCCTGCCGGTCGTCGTCGCCCGCACCCTCGCCGTCGACCGCCTGCTGTCCGACCTGTTCGCGGCCGAGCCCTGGGAGGTCTGCGTCAACCTCGGCGCCGGCTTCGACGCCCGGACCCACCGCCTCGACTGGCCCGGCACCTGCCGGGTGATCGAGATCGACTGCGCCCCCGTCATCGGGCTCAAGGACCGCCTGCTGCCCGCAGCGACCGCGTCCGTCCCGATGGAACGGCTGTGCTGCGACCTCCGAGACCTCACCGCCCTCGCCCGGCTCCTGCGGCCCCGCACCGCGGGCCGCCGGACCCTGCTGCTGGCCGAGGGCCTGCTCGGCTACCTCACCCCGAGCGAAGTCCGCCTGCTGTGCGCCGAGTTGGCCTGGGCGGTCGGCGCCGAGGGCGGGTGGATCTGCGACGTCCTGTCCGACACCTCCGCCCGGGCCCTGACCGCCGCTTCCCGAGCCGCCGGGACGAGCCTGCCCATGTACGGCCTCACCGACCTCGGCCCGTTCGAGACCGCCGGCTGGCGCTGCGAGCGCCTCGAACTCCTCCCCACCGCCCAGCCGTCCACCCGGCCGGGTGCCACGGGCCGCCAACTGCCCGACAGCGTCCTGCAGCTGAGGCGGAGCCGGCCGGCCGACCCGCCGGCGGCCTGAGCCACCGGCGGCCTGAGCACGCCCCGGGCCGCGCCGCCCCGACGCCGGGTTCCCGCGGCGCACCGGGCGGTTCAGGCGTCGCCCGGCCCGGGGAGCTCCTGGGCGCGTTCCTCGGTGCGTTCCTCGGTGCGTTCCTCGGCGCGCTCCTGGGCGCGTTCTTCGGTGAGCTCCGAGGCGAGCGTGGCGGAGGGCTGCGGGATCTCGCCGAAGTCGGTGTCCGGACACTCCACGGGGAGACGGTTGATGGCGGCTTCGAGGCGGGGCGGCAGGACCAGTCGCAGTCCGCTGTGGCACTGCTTGATCAGGTCGTGCTGGACCTCCAGCGGCAGCAGCGACTCCCGGGAGCCGCTCGCGGAGCGCCGGTGCAGGTGGGCGGTGAGCCGGCGGCCCTCGGCGCGCCAGTGCTCGGCGTCCCGGAACTCCGCGCGCCGCCGGTGGGCCAGGAAGAGGCAGAAGGCGGCGTTCCGGCTGCCGCCGCCGGCCGCGAACTGCCACCAGAAGCAGGCGGCGTCGCGGTACCCGGCCAGGTGCAGCAGCGCGCCGAACACCAGGGCGCCGGCCGGGTCCACGTCCTCGCCGTCGCCGAGCCGCCGCAGCCCGGCCGCGGCCTGGGGCGCGGTGACGACCAGGGTGACGGCCAGGTCGAGGTCGTGGGCGGCCCGGTCGGTGCCGGCCGGGAACCGGTGGCCGGGGGAGGACGACCGCGGGGCCCGGTGGGCCCGCGGCAGGGCGGCGATCCGCTGACGCGCGGCCGCGCCGTCGTAGTCCTCGTACTCGTCGGCGAGGATCTCGGCGTCGCCGAGCAGCCCTTCGACGGACGGGTGTTGGTGGGCGCGGTGCACGGTCACCCTTCCGGTTCGGGATGTCTGGGCAGGTTCAGCCGCTTCGCGAGCCGCCGTTTGGCGTGCCGCACGTGCGAGCGCACGGTGGCCTCCTCGATGCCCAGGTACTGGGCCACCTCGCGGTCCGAGCGGCCGAGGACGAAGCGCACCACGACCACGTCGTACTGGCGGTCCGGCAGTTCGGCGATCGCCGCGTACAGGCCGAGCTCGCTCTCGATCACGGCGAACTCGTCGCGCAGCTCGTGCACCAGCAGCTTGCGGACGGCCGCCTGGAAGGCCGCGGTGCCGACCATGGCCGGCTGCCGGCCGTGCCGTTCGAGCCAGTCGTGGACGTGTTCCTTCAGGACGGTCCAGGCGTAGCCGGGCACCGACTCCTGGGCGAGCACGTGGTCCCAGTTGCGCAGCAGGTCGGCGCAGGCGTCCTCGACCACGGTGCGGGCGGCGTCGCGCCGGCCGACATGGGTGTGGGCGTAGCGGAGCCAGAGTTTGTGGTGGTACTCGTGAAAGGCGTCGAAGGTCACCGGGGTCCGCCGGGCGGCGGGGCGGTGGTGCGACCGCGGTAAGGACGGCCGGGGCGGGGACAGCGTCTCGCTGCCCGGGAGATCGGTGGGCGGATGTCCCATCGGGCTTTCCTGTCAGGGCTGTTCGGGGCTCGTCCGCGCGCCGGGGGACGCGGCGGTGGTGACACAGGTGTTCTCTCTGTGGTCAGCCAACCGGATTCGTGGCCCCGATGTGCAGCGGCCCCGGAAGTTTTCTGCCACAGGGCAATAGTATGACTACGCTCCGCTCCGTTCGGGTGCCCGGCACCGGGGGAGGGACGGGAGCACCGGGCCCGCCGGCACCTCCGGCGGCCCGTCGGACAGCTGCGAGGGGGCAGACGATGGCAGATGCGGACGGCGTGGTCGATCTGGAGCTCGACCGGGCCCACTCGGCCCGGATGTACGACTACTTCCTGGGCGGCAAGACCAACTTCCCCGCGGACCGGGAGGCCGCCGCGCAGGCGATCACGGCCTTCCCGTCCGCCTCGACCGCGGCCCGGATCAACCGCCGGTTCATGCACCGCTCCACCCGCCTGCTGGCCCGGGCCGGCCTCGCCCAGTTCCTCGACGTCGGAACGGGCATCCCGACCTCGCCCAACCTGCACGAGGTGGTCCAGGGCGAACGCCCCGAGGCGCGGGTGGTCTACACGGACAACGACCCCATCGTGCTGGCCCACGCCCGGGCCCTGCTGCAGAGCCATCCCCTCGGTCGGACCGCCTACGTCCAGTCCGACGTGACGGACCCGGTGTCGCTGCTCAAGGCGTCCGAGCTGCTCGACACCCTGGACCTGGACCGCCCGGTCGCGCTCAGCCTGAACGCGCTGCTGCACTTCGTCCCCGACGAGCGCGGCGCCCACGAGATCGTCGAGCACCTCAAGTCGGCCCTGCCGTCGGGCAGTACGCTGGCCATCTCGCACGCCACCCCGGACTTCGACCCGGCCGGCATCGCCCGGGTCGTCGACACCTACCGGGCCGCCGGCACCACCGTCCAGGCCCGTACCCGCGCGGAGATCGCCCGGTTCTTCGACGGCTGGGAGCTGCTGGACCCGGGCATCGTGCCGACCCACCGGTGGCAGCCGGACGACGACGAACGGTCCGCGGGCGCGACGGACGTCGAGGCCTCCTGCTACGCCGGGGTCGCCCGCAAGCCGTGACCGTCAGCGGTGGCCGGCCGCCGCCAGGGGCAGTTGCAGCCCGCCCTCCAGCGGCGAGCGCAGTGCGAGCGCGGCGGCCACCTCCGCCGGCAGCACGTCCAGGCCCAGCAGCCCGGCGGTGAGCCGGGCCGCCGCCCGGTGCCAGTCGCCGGCCCGGCGCAGCAGGGTGTGCCCGCTGCCCTCGACCCGGTAGCCGGCCACCTGGGCGCCGGCCGCGCGGGCCCGGCCGGCGAAGAGCAGGGTGTCGGCGGGGGCGGTCACCCGGTCGCGGTCGCCGTGCAGCATCAGCAGCCGACGGTCCGCGAGGTGCTCGCAGGGCTCGTCCTCGGGGCACCAGGGCGCCAGCGCCACCACGCCGGTCACGCACGGGTGGCCGGCCGCCCGCAGCGCCGCCCGGCCGCCCATCGAGTGGCCGATCAGCACGGTCGGCACCGGTCCGAGTTCCTCGGCGAGGTCGGAGAGCGCGGCCAGGGTGTCCCGGGCGGCGTCCGCCCGGTCGCCGTTCCAGCCCCGGCAGCGGTAGCGGACCGTGCCGACCGCAACGCCCGCGCCGGCGGTGGCCCGCTCCACGGCGCAGGTGAACCCGCGCATCCGCAGACCCGGCAGGTTGACCGGCCCGGGCGCGCGCAGGCCGGCCACCTGGCCGCCGTGCAGCACCAGCACCGCGGCGCTCGGCGACGCGGGCCGCACCTGCCACGCCAGCGCCTGGTGCCCGCCTGCCCGTGGTACCGAACCCCGTCTGTCCACGTCGTCACTCCCGTCCGTCCGGGCTGTCACTGTACGCGGCGCCGTACGCGAACCGTAAGCTTCCCGGCCCGATTCCGGGCCCGGCGGCTCCTAGGCTGGTGGGCGGTGTCCCCGACCGGGCCGCACCGCCCACCCAGGGAAGGACGAGAGCCCATGGCCGACGCACCCTCACCAGCCCCCGTGCGCGCCGAACTCGGCGTGATCGGCGGCTCCGGACTGTACGCGCTGCTGGACGAGGTCACCGAGATCACCGTCGACACCCCGTACGGGCCGCCCAGCGACTCACTCTTCGTCGGCGAGGCGAACGGCCGCACCGTCGCCTTCCTCCCGCGCCACGGCCGCGGCCACACCCTGCCGCCGCACCGGATCAACTACCGGGCCAACCTCTGGGCGCTGCGCTCGCTGGGCGTTCGGCAGGTGCTCGGGCCGTGCGCGGTCGGCGGGCTGCGCCCCGACCACGGGCCGGGGACGCTGGTCGTGCCGGACCAGTTCGTCGACCGGACGAGCGGCCGGGTGCAGACCTACTACGACGGTGTGCCGCGGCCGGACGGCACGGTGCCCGAGGTGGTGCACGTCTCGATGGCCGACCCGTACTGCCCGGACGGCCGACGGGCGGCGCTCGCCGCGGCCCGGGCCGGTGGCTGGGAGGCGGTGGACGGCGGCACCCTGGTGGTGATCGAGGGGCCGCGGTTCTCCACCCGCGCCGAGTCCCGCTGGTACGGCGGGATGGGCTGGTCGGTGATCGGTATGACCGGCCACCCGGAGGCCGTGCTGGCCCGCGAACTCGGCCTCTGCTACACCTCGCTGGCGCTGGTCACCGATCTGGACGCGGGAGTGGAGAGCGGCGAGGGCGTCACCCACGCCGAGGTGCTGGCGGTCTTCGGCCGCAACGTCGACCGGCTCCGGACCGTCCTGTTCGCGGCGCTCGAAGGGCTCCCGGACACCCGGGACTGCGTCTGCTCGCACGCCCTGGACGGCTTCCGGACCCTCGACTGACGGTGCCGTTCTCCGGGGGCGGTGGCCGCCCCCGGAACGCCCGCCGGAGCCTTCCGGTGACGTTCGCGCTGCTGGCGAGGGCTGGGGGAGGGATCGGCCGGTCCGCTACGGTGTCGCCCATGACGTCCGTGCTCGTCGTCGAAGACGACCCGATCATCCGCTCCTACCTGCTCGACGAACTGACCGCGCACGGGCTGGTGGTGCGCACGTCCCCCGACGCCCTGGGCGGGCTGCGGGAGGTCACGCAGTGGCAGCCGGACGCGGTCGTGCTCGACCTCGGACTGCCCGACCTGGACGGTGCCGACGCGCTGCGCATGATCCGCGGCCTGTCCCAGGTGCCGGTCCTGGTGGCGACCGCGCGGTCCGACGACCGGGAGATCATCAAGCTGCTGAACGCCGGCGCCGACGACTACCTGGTCAAGCCGTTCTCCGCCGGGCAGCTGGTGGCCCGCCTCGCGGCGGTGCTGCGCCGTAGCGCCGTGCAGTCCGGGGCGGCCGGGCCCGGCACCGAGGGCGCCGCAGGCGCGGCGCCGCTGGTGGTCGGCGAGCTGCGGATCGACCCGACGGCCCGCACCGCCCAGCTCGCCGGCCGTGAACTGGCACTGACCCGGCGCGAGTTCGACCTGCTGGAGTTCCTGGCCAGGAACGCCGGGCGGGTGGTCTCCAAACGGGAGCTGCTGGCCGAGGTGTGGCGCCTGCCGTACGTGGACGAGCAGACCGTCGACGTCCACCTGTCGTGCGTGCGCCGCAAGCTCGGTGAACGGGCGTCGACGCCCCGCTACCTGCACACCGTCCGGGGTGTCGGCGTGAAGCTGGTGTCGCCGCGGTGAGGGCCACGCTCGCGATGGTCGCGCTGGTGGTCACCTCGATGGTGGCGGTCTCCTTCCTGATCCCGCTCGGCCTGCTGGTGCGCACCCAGGTGGAGACCCAGGCGACGATCGTCGCCGAACGGCGGGCGGTCGCGGTGCTGCCGGCCATGGTCCTCTCCTCCCAGCCGGGCGAACTGGCGGTCGCGGTCTCCGCGATACCCCGGGGTGAGCGGCCGTGCGTGCACCTGCCGGAGGGGCAGGTGGTCGGCGTGTCGCACGCCCCCGAGAACCTGCTGGCCCGTACGGTGACGGACCGGAAGTCCGCCGCCGGCACCGTGCCCGGCGGATGGGTCTACCTGCAGCCCGTGCTGCTGGACGGTGGCCGGGTCGCGGTGGTGGAGGAGTTCGTGCCGCACGCCGAGCTGACCCGCGGGGTCACCAAGGCCTGGACGGTGATGGGCTTGCTGGCCGTCTGCCTGGTGATCGCCTCCGTGGTCGTGGCCGACCGCCTCGGCTCCCGGATGGTCGGGGCCTCGCGCGGGCTGTCCCGCGCCTCCACCGCGCTGGGCGCCGGCGATCTGGCCGTCCGGGTGGAGCCGGCCGGCCCCACCGAACTGTACGAGGCCGGTGTGGCGTTCAACACCATGGCCGACCGGGTGAGCCAGCTGCTGGCGAGCGAACGGGAACTGGTCGCCGACCTCTCGCACCGGCTGCGGACACCGTTGATGGCGCTGACGGTCGCCTCCGAGCGGATCGGGCGGGTGCCCGGCTCGGACCAACTGGAGTCGGCTGTGGGCCAGCTGGAGTCCGAACTCGACTCGATCATCCGCGCGGCGCAGACCCCGCTGTCCACCCGGGCGGCGCAGCCCGCGCCCGGGGAGGCCGGTCCGAAGACCCTCGGGCCGACGGCCTCCTGCCGGGTCGCCGAGGTGGCCGGGCGCCGGGTCGGCTTCTGGTCGATGCTCGCCGAACAGCAGGGCCGGCCCTGCGCGTTCGCCGCCACCGACGAGCCGACCCCCGTCCAGCTGCCGGAGGACGACCTGGCCGCCGTGGTGGACGCCCTGGTCGGCAACGTCTTCCGGCACACCCCGCAGGGCACGGCCTTCGGGGTGAGCGTGCGGCGCACCGCGCAGAGCGTCGTCCTGGTGGTCGAGGACGCCGGGCCCGGCATCGCCGACCCGGACGGCGCGGTCTCGCGCGGCGCCAGCTCCGGCGGATCGACCGGCCTCGGCCTGGACATCGCGCACAGCGCCGCGAACGCCACCCGGGGCCACGTCCGGCTGGGCCGCAGCCGGCTCGGTGGAGCCCACATCGAAGTGGTGCTCGGCCTCGCCCCCGACCAGGACCGGGGCCTCGCCGCGTCCTGGGGTCACCGGCGGCGCCGGGCCCTGGAAAACCGCCGCCTGCGCCGGCAGGTCTGAGCCCGACTGGTGACGACTGACCGGTTCGGCCGGTAGTTTCCGTTATTGACGGCGTTCGGCAGGATCTCCTGGGTGGGTGGTCCCACGTTCGCCGGTGGCTGCCCGACCGACGGCAAGAGGCGGCAGGGCGGCGTGACCACTGAGGTGGCGCCGGCCTCCGCGACAGAGGGGTGGTGCCATGAAAGCTGCATCACAGTGCGCGGCGTGCGAGCGGAACGGCCGGGCGGAGGAATGCCGTTGCGGGCAGCCACCGGCCCTGGTCCCGGGGCAGCCACCGGCCCGGGTGCCAGGTCAGCGGTCGGCGCCCGCACCCCGCGACCCCGCCGCGGCCCGGCCGCGGGTCGACCGGCGCAGACTGCGCCCGGTGGTCGAGCCGTGGTTGAGGGCGCCTCAGGTCGCCGGCCTGCTGGCGGCCGGCCTGGTGGCCACCACGGCGGCCGTCAGCGTCCTGGCCGTCGTCACCACACCGGACGCGCTGACGGCGCCGATCGCAGGTCCCCTGCTGCCGCAGACCTGGAGCCTCACCGCGTCGGCGGCGCCGAGCCTCGTGCCGTCCGCGTCCCCGGTGAGCCCGTCCCCCAGCGCCGGCACGACGACGGCCGAGCCCTCACCGTCGCCCTCGCCGTCGCCGTCACCTTCGCCATCTCCCTCCCCGCCCCCCTCCCCGTCCCCGTCGCCCCCGCCGCCGGTGAACCCAGACCTCCAGGGAACGCTGGTCAGCGCAGCCTCCGGGCGCTGTCTGACGGTCAGCGGCCAGACCCGGGTGGACATCCGGGACTGCGGGGAGGTCCAGGCCCAGCAGTGGACCGTGACCCAGGCCGGCGAGGTGCGCGACCGGGGCGGTGACTGCCTCGCGGCGTGGAACGGCGGCGTCCAGCCCGGGACGCCGGTGCACGTGTTCCCGTGCACCCGGGACGGCCGGCAGCTGTGGCGCACGGGCGTCAGCGGCGCGCTGGTCGACGTGCGGTCAGGTCTGTGCCTGGACGTGTACAACGGCCGCATCGCCAACGGCACCATGGTCCAACTCTGGTACTGCGGCTTCCACCAGGCGAACCAGACCTGGGGCGTGTCCTGAGCGACCGTCCGACGCGGCCCCGGCAGGGCGGCGAGGCGGGCGGGCGGCAGAGCGGGCGCCAGGGCGGGCGTGGCCGTCGACCGGACAGGTGGATCGACGGCCACGCCCACCGGCGGGCCGGTGGGACGGCGCACCCAGGCCGTCCCACCTGAGGCGGGCAGGATCCGAGCGGCAGTGGGATGCTGCCCGCTGCCCGCGTGCCGCCGACGGACCTCGTCACCGTCGGACCGGCACACCGATCGTATGACCGGCCAGGGGCCGGGGAGAAGGCATCTCAGCTGCCCCGCAGCTGCTCCTAAGGCTGGGCTGAGGTCTGCCCGAGGGGCCGTCCGGAGGCGGGCCGGGCGAATCTGAGCGCAACCTTAGGCGACCGTTAGGGCCGGTTCACGACCGGCCGGCCGGGCCCGTACCGCTTCTACGATCACTCCACGGCCCCCAGCCCCCGGCGGGGCGGGGGGCCGTCCAAGGCCGAGGCGAGCCGCGGTGATCCATGAGGAGGAACCTCCATGCGCCGAATATCCCGGCTTCCCGCGACGAGGACCGGCAGCGAGCGGACCGGCGCCGCGCTGCGGGCCCGCGCGGTCCGTCGCCTGGAGGAGACGGCCGCCGAGCTGTGGAGCTTCGTCCCGGTGACGTTCCCCGACGGGACGTCCTTCCCCGCGCGGCGCGCCTTCGACGAGGCCGTCGCGCTGGGCAGGGCCGTGATCTACGCGTCGCCGCCCCGGGCCGCGGACCTGATGCGGTTCTGCCTGAAGGCCCTCGCGGGCCTCGCCTCGGTGGGCGACCCGCACACCTACACCGTCCAGGCCGGGATCGACGCGATGGCGGCGCGCACCCTGCTGCGGCAGAGCGGGATGGCCGCCTGGGAACAGACCCTGACACGGGTTCTGCTGCTCACCGTCGAGTACCACCGCAAGGCGGGTCACCTTCCGGTGGCGCACCGGCTGCCCGAGGGCGGGAGCGGCCCCGCGCCGCAGCGTCCGGCCTCCTGAGGCGGGCCCGAGGGCCCCGGCGGCGGGCGATCAGCGCCCATCCGGTGGTCACGGCGGCGATCGCGGCCAGCACCAGGAGCCAGTTGCGCAGGTAGGGCAGCGGCAGGACGGTCGGATTGCCGCCGTCCGTGCCGGCCCGCAGGACGGCCGGGAGCGCGACGGCGGAGACGGCGGCGGCCACGCCCAGACCGGTGCGGACCGGCGTGCTGCGGGCGAGGGTCGCGCCGATCAGGCACACCAGCGGCAGCCACAGGCCGTCGTGGAGGATCAGCCCGCCGACGGCCCACCGGACGATCGCCGGCGGGTCCTGGACGAACGGGTCGGTGAGCAGCCCGGCAAGGCCCCAGCCGGTCAGTGCGAGGCCGGCGATGGCGAGGGCGGCGCGCAGCGTCCGCATCACAGGACCTCCATCCGGGTGACCCACTTGGTCTGCAGCACACCGGGGCGGTTCGGCGCCATGATCCGGGCCGGGTAGCCGTGGTCGGGGGCCAGGACCTCGCCGTTGACCCGCAGCGCGAGCAGGGTCAGCGGATCGTGGGCGTGCGCGGTGGGCAGGTCCGTCACCCGGTACGGTCCGTCGGCCTCCAGCGAGGTGACCCGCACCCGGGCGCCGGCCGGGGCGCCCACGAGCTCCAGCAGGTCCCGGACGCGTACGCCCGTCCAGCGGGCCGAGGCGCTCCACCCCTCGACGCAGGCGATCGGCAACTCGGCCTCGTACTGCGGCAGTCGGGCGAGGTCGGCGAGCGAGAGGGTGAGCGGCCGGGGGCCGTCGACGGTCAGCCGCCAGTCGGCGGGGACGGTCGTGGTGCCGGCCTGGGCGGCGGTGCGGTTGACCGGCAGCCCCTGCGGGCCGAGGTCCGGGCGGCGCGGCGCGAACAGGTCGGTGGCGCGCAGCCACGGGACGCTCTGCCCTGCCGTGGTCAGGGTCACCGCGCCCACCGAGGCGGCGACCGCCGTCAGGAAGGCCCGGCGCTGGGCGAGTCCGGGCCGGGCGCGCCGCCAGTGTTCGCCGATCGCCGGAGCCTTGGCGGCGACGTGCAGCAGCAGCCCGCCGGTGGCCAGCCAGCCCAGCCAGAAGTGCGTCTGCCGGAAGGGGAACGGCCACGGGTACCACTGCAGGGTGTTGAACAGGCCGGTGAACAGCTCCAGCAGCATCGCGGCCACCAGGACGGCGATCCCCAGCCGCTCCAGGGCGTGCAGCACGCTGCGGGCCGGCGGCCACTCGAAGAGCTTCGGGTAGACCGTCCAGAGTTTCGCGGCCAGCAGCGGGATCGCGGCGATCCCGCTGATCACGTGCAGGCCCTGGGTGATCCGGTACCCGTCGACCGGCCGGCTCGGCAGCCAGCCGGGCCCCTCCTGGACGAGATGGCTGAACAGCCCGGTCAGGAAGCAGGTGAGCAGCGCCGCGCCGAGCCACCGGCCGACCACCACGGCGGTGCGGGGGTCGTGCAGGGCGGAGCTGAAGGTGCCCTCCCGCAGCGGCCCGCGCCGGAGGGCGTCCGGCGGGGTCGGCAGCGGGAGGTCGTACGCGGCGCGGCGCGGGGGAGGGAGGTTGTCGTCCACCCGTCCATCAGACCGTCCGGAGGGCCTCGGGAGGGGCTTCGGCGTGCTTACGGAAGTCGTACGGACGCCCCGGCGCCCGTCCGGCCGGCGGCTGTGCGGCGTCCCCGCGGCTCAGAACGCCGAGTTGGCGCACCAGCGGGCGAGCAGCTCGCGGTCGCCGTCGAGGGTGAAGGCGGCGGCGTCGTGCGGCAGCCGGCCGTAGAGCAGGAGCAGCAGGTCGGCCGCCGTCCCCCGCACCGTCGCGTCGGCGGCCTGGGCCGTCCGGGCGGCGGGGTCGAGGCCGAAGCCGTCGGGCCGCAGCCGCACCCACCAGTCGCCGGGCCCGTCCGGATCCCCGTCGGTGGCGTGGAAGCGGACGGTCTCGCCGGTGCCGCGCAGCTCGGCCACCCTGGGCGCGAAGATGCCGGCGAAGGGGAGGTTGACCAGGAACTCGTCGATGCCGTCGAGCGCGAGGGCGCGGTCGACGCGGGAGTCGAGCCGCAGGGCGCGCTCGGCGTCGGTCCGGTGCACCAGGGTCTCGAAGAGCATCCGGCGGGCCCAGAACCGGGCGTGCTGGTCGGCGCCCCAGGCGTACATCGGCACGTCGGGCCCGGTGGCGGCGAAGGCGTCGGCGGCCTCGGCCGCGCTCGCAGTCAGCCAGCCGGGCCAGCCGTCGGCACCGTCCGGCAGCCGCAGGTCGACGTCGCGACTGCGCGGCGGCTCCTGGACGCGCCCGCGCAGCAGGACCGAGAACCAGCGCTGGACGCTGCCGGTGTGCCGGACCAGGTCGGCCAGCGTCCAGCCGGGGCAGGCGGGTACCGGGGTGGTGAGGTCCGCGCCGTCGAGCGCGGCGACGAACCGTGCGGTCTCGGTCGCGACGGCCGCGCGGTGGTCGGCCGGGCCGGGCGCCCGGTCGGGGTGGAGCGGGGTGGTCATCGTGTCGTTCCTCCGGTCGTGGTGCGGGGTCAGCCGAGCGGCTTGTCGAGGATCGCCTTGGTGTGGCTGAAGGTGTCGATGGAGTACTCGCCGTGGTAGCGGCCCATGCCGCTCTCGCCGACGCCGCCGAACGGCAGCTCGGGCACCGCCAGGTGCGAGACCGGCAGGCCGAACGCGAGGGCGCCGGAGGAGGTCTCGTCGGTGAGCCGTCGCTTGGTGTCCGCCGACTCGGTGAAGGCGTAGAGCGCGAGGGGCTTGTCACGGCCGTTGACGAACGCGATCGCGGCGTCCAGGTCGGGGACGGCGACGACCGGCAGGATCGGGCCGAAGATCTCCTCCCGCATCACCGGGTCGTCGGCCTCGACGTCCGCCAGGACGGTGGGGGCGAGGTAGCGGGCGGCACGGTCGTGCCCGCCGCCGGTGACGACGCGTCCGCTGCCGAGCAGCGCGGTCAGCCGGTCGAGGTGGCGCTCGTTGACGATCCGCCCGTACTCCGGGTGGGCGGCGGGGTCGTCGCCGTACGCGGCCCGGACGGCGTCGGCCAGCCGGTCGGGGAGTTCGGCGGCGGTCTCGCCGATCGCGAGGACGTAGTCGGGGGCGACGCAGGTCTGGCCGGCATTGAGGAACTTGCCGCGGACGATCCGTTGCGCGGTGGCCGCCAGGTCGACGCCGGGCTCGACCACGACCGGGCTCTTGCCGCCGAGTTCCAGCGTGACGGGGGTGAGGTGCCGGGCGGCGGCGGCCATCACGATCCGGCCGACCGCGCCGTTGCCGGTGTAGAAGACGTGGTCGAAGCGCTGCTCCAGCAGGGCGGTGGTCTCCGGGACGGCGCCCTCGACGACGGCGACGGTGTCGCGGCCGAGGTAGCGGGGCAGCAGCCGGGCGATGGCCGCGGAGGTCGCCGGGGCCAGCTCGCTGGGCTTGACCACGGCCGTGTTGCCGGCCGCCAGTGCGCCCACCAGCGGGGCGAGTGCCAGCTGCAGGGGGTAGTTCCACGGCGCGATCACCAGGACGACGCCGAGCGGTTCGCGGACCACCCGGGCTTCGGCGGGCCGGAAGGCGTCCGGGACACCGGCCGGCGCCGGGCTCAGCCATTGCTCCAAGTGCCGCACGGTGTGGTCGAGTTCGTTCACCGTGAAGGCGATCTCGGTGCGGTACGCCTCGGCGGGGCCCTTGCCGAGGTCCGCGTGCAGGGCCGCCAGCAGGGCGTCGCTCTGCTCGGTGAGCAGGGCCCGCAGGGCGGCCAGCCGGGCCAGCCGGTCGTCCAGCGGCCGGGTGCGGCCAGTGGCGTAGGAGGCGCGCAGCCGGGCCACCACGGCGGCGGGGTCGGCCGACAGGTCCGCGACCATCCGCCGGGCGACGTCCGCCGAGGAGCTGGGGTTCTGGCCGGTGTACAGGGTGCGGTCGACCACGGTGTGCGGCGCGAAGGGGGCGGCCGCGACGAACTCGGCGCCCAGCGCGGTCAGGCGGTCCTGGACGAGCCAGGGCGCCTTCGCGGCGAGACCGGCGGCGGTCTCCTCCTCGTTGGTGAAGGCCGTCATGCGGTAGCCGGCCAACGGCCAGCTGCCGTCCTCGCGGCGGGCGGCGAGCAGTGCGGCGGGGCCGTGGCAGACCACGCCGAGCGGCTTGCCGGAGTCGAGGGTGCGGGTGAGGATCCGGGCGGAGTCGGCGTCGACCGCGAGGTCCTCCATCGGCCCGTGGCCGCCGGGGTAGAAGACCAGGTCGAAGGCGTCGGGGTCGACCTCCGCCAGGGTGGCGGGGGCGTCGAGTCCGGCCCTGACGCTGTCCAGGTAGGCGCCGATCGCGGCGGCGCGCTCCTCCCCGCCCGCGGCCGCCGCGGTCAGGCTGCCCGGGTCGACGGGGGCGGGGACGCCGCCGGGGGTGGCGATGGTGATCTCGTAACCGGCCTCGCTGAGGATCCGGTGCGGCTCGGCGAGTTCCTCGGCCCAGTAGCCGGTCGGGTGCGGGGTGCCGTCGGCGAGGGTCCAGCGGTCGGCGCCGGTGACGACGAAGAGTGCGGCGGTCATGGGGTGGCTCCTGGGGCGGCCTGTTGAGGTCCTGGATGGTTGAACTATTCAACTAATCTGACGGTAGTCCTCAATAGTTAAAGATGTCAAGTAATATCGCCTACACTAGAACCATGACTCGCCCCGCGCCGTCCGTCCCGTCGGCCGCACCCACCCCGGCCCCCGACCCCGCCCAGCTGATGGACCGGCTCGCGCAGGCCGCGGCGGCCTACTACCGGAACTTCGCCGCGGTGGCGGCCGGGCGCGGCCTCACCCTGATGCAGGGCAAGATGCTCAGCCTGCTGCGACGGCCGATGCCCATGCGGACCCTCGCCGACCTGCTCGCCTGCGACGCCTCCAACGTGACCGGCATCGTCGACCGGCTGGAGGCGCGCGACCTGGTCCGGCGCGAGGCCGACCCCACCGACCGGCGGGTCAAACTGGTGCTGCTCACCGACGCCGGGCGGCGGACCGTCGAGGAGATCCGCGCCGAACTGCTCGCCGACCTCAGTGGCCTGGAGTCGCTGGACGAGCCCGACCGGCACGCCCTGCTGCGCCTGCTGGGCCGGGTCTTCCCCGCGGACGGCACCCGCCCGCCGCGCTGACGCCCGCGCCGCCCACCCGGGTACGGCGCCGCTCACCCGGGTGCGGTGCCGGACGCCCTCCCCGCCACCGTGACCGCCCGCAGGTGGCCGCGGAACCACCGGTGGGCGTGGTCCGCCGTGTTGCGCGGGTGCCAGGCCATGCCGATCTCCAGCGGCGGCAGGTCCAGTGGGACGGGGAAGGTGCGCAGGCCCAGGGCGGCGACGGCGTCGGGCAGCCACCCGCCGAGGGTCAGCGCGACCAGGTCGGTGGTCCGGGCCAGCAGCAGGGCCGCGGTGTGGCTCGGGACGACGGCGGCCACCCGCCGCCGCAGGCCCTGCCGGGCCAGGGCGGTGTCGATCGGCCCGTGACGCCGGCCCAGCCGGGAGACACCGACGTGGTCGGCCTCGGCGAACCGGCGGGCGTCGAGCGGGCCGTCGAACAGCGGGTGGCCGGTCCGCGCGACACCCAGGACGGGCACCCGGGTCAGGCCCTCCGTGCAGGTCTCCGGGTCGACGTGGTCGAGGGCGCCGAGTTCGACGTCCAGCAGCCCCTGGCGCAGGGCCGTTCCGCCCTCGCCGGCCTCGGACAGGAACACCACGTCCACCTCGGGCGCCCGGGAGCGGATCCGCTCGATCAGCGGCCCGGCGAGGCCGGCCAGCACCAGGTCGGCGGCCTGCACGGTGAACGTCCGCCGCAACTGCGCCGCGTCGAAGGCGGCGGTGGGAGCGAACAGCGCGTCGGACTGCCGGACGAGACCGCGCACCTGGTCGCGCAGTTCCAGCGCGCGCGGCGTCGGCACCATCTCCTGGCCGGCGCGGACCAGCAGCGGGTCGCCCGCGGCCCGCCGGAGCTTGCCGAGCATCCGGCTGGCCGCGGCCGGCGAGGTGCCGAGCCGTTCCGCGGCGCGCGTCACGCTGTTCTCCTGGAGCAGCACGTCCAGCGCCCTCAGCAGGTTCAGGTCCACGGACTCTCCTCCGGACTCGGGCGGTGGCGCGACGGGCGGGGTGACGGGCGGGGTGACGGCGGGAGCGGATTGCGTCGGGCGCAATGACCCCTTGCCCATCCTTGCATTGCCCGGTGGGTGCCCCGGCTCCGAGAGTGGAGGGGTCCGCGGGAGGGCGGACATCCCACCACCCCACTTTGGAGCAGTCCGTGCAGCAGTCCGTCCGTAGTGACCTGGCCGGCGACGTCCTCGCCGTGGTCAGCCAGAGCGGCCCCACCGTCTCCTTCTTCGACGCCGCGACCGACCGGCACCTGGAGACCGTCGACGTCCTCGCCGAGCCGCACGAGCTGTGCTTCGACCCCGTGCAGCGGCTGATCTGGTGCGCGAACACGTACCGCTCGGGCTACTACCACGCGAACAGCGGCCGGCGCAGCGAACTGACCGTCATCGACGCGGACACCCGCCGGATCGTGGAGGTCGTCGACCTCGCCCCGGAGCAGGGGCCGCACGGGCTGGCCCTGGACACCGTCCGCGGCCGCCTGTACGTCAGCGTCGAGGGCTCCGGCAGCCGTCCCGGCGGGGTCGTGGTCGTCGACACCGCGACCCGGCGCCCGATCGGGCGGATCGACACCGGCGCGCCCGGCCCGCACTGGTTCGTCGTCGACCCGGCCGGCCGGGCCGGCTACGCCAGTAACAAGGAGGCGCCGTTCGTCTCGGTGGTCGACCTCGACCGCGGTGTGCTCACCGACCGGATCGAGGTGCCCGGCAGCGAGGGCATCGCGGTGTCCGCCGACGGCGCCCGGGTCTTCGTCGCGGCGCCGTACGGGTCCTTCGCGAACCGGGGCCGGATCCCGGGCGACAGCCCGGAGGAGGCGCCGGCGACGGGCATCCGGGTGATCGACACCGCGAGCGCCTCGGTCACCGCGCTGCTGCCGACCGAGCACGTGGTCTTCCCGGTCCACGTCACCGCGACCGGCCGGTTGCTGGTCGGCGAGCTGCGGATGGAGCCCGACCCGGCCTCCCGGCTCGGCCGCCAGGCCGCCGGCCGGCTCACGGTGTTCTCGGCCGCCGGCCACGAGCGCCTCGGCACCGTCGAGGTCGGACGCTTCCCGCTCACCATCACCTCGTCCGCCGACGGCCGGATCGGGTACGTCGCCTGCGTCTCCTCCTCCACGGTCGACGTCGTCGACCTGGACGCGATGCGGCCCCTCGCCCGGCTGGACGTCGCCCGGCGCGGCGAGCCGGGCGCCCACGGGATGGCGTACCTCCCGAAGCCGGGCTGACCTGCGCCGGAACGGGTTGGCTGTCGGCGATCCGGTCTGCGGTGGGTGGATGCCGCCCACCGTCTCGATCCGGCTGGTCCGGGCGAGGCGACTGGCAGACTGCTCGGCATGAGTGACTGGTATGAGCAGTTAGCGCTGGGCAGTGACCTCGTTCGGGTCTCGGAACCCCGCGTCAGCCCGCTGCTGTCAGCGAAGACATGGTGGCTGCGCGGAGCCGACCGCGACCTCGTCGTCGATGCCGGGCTCGGTGTCGTCGCCCTGCGCGGGGAGATCCCACGCATGTTCGAGCGCGACCCGCTGGTGGTCCTCACCCACGCGCACCTGGACCACGTCGGCGGGGCTCACGAGTTTCGTGAGCGGGCCGCTCACAAGGCCGACGCCGCGATCCTGGCCGCGGGTGTCCCGGCCAGTCTGTACGGCGCCGAGCTCTACGAGAAGCTCGGCATCGATGCCGGGGGAGAGCCCGTCCCGGACCTGCTGATCAAGGACCTGCCGTATCCCGGGTACGACCCGCGGACGTATCGCGTCGAAGCGGTGACACTGAGTCGCCGGCTGGACGACGGGGACCGGATCGACCTGGGCGACCGCACGCTGACGGTCCTTCACCTTCCGGGCCACTCCCCGGGAAGCATCGCCCTGCTGGAGGAGCGCACCGGGGTGCTCTTCGCCGGCGACGTGGTGTACGACGGCCACCTGATCGACGACCTCCCGGACTCCGACGTGCCCGCCTACCGGCGCAGCATGGAGGTCCTCGCGCAGCTGGACGTGTCCGTCGTCCATCCGGGCCACGGGCGCAGCTTCGACCAGATACGGCTTCGTGAGCTGGCCCATGCCTATCTGCACAAAGCGGGCACCGGACAGGCAGGTAGTGCCTGCGGCTGACCTGACGCCTCGTCGGGTGCCGCCTGGGACGACGAGAATCGGACCAGATCACGTGAGACCGTGCCCGCCAGGGCATCGGCGTGCTGCCTACAGCCAGGTGACGTCGTCACCGTCGACGATCAGGTCGTCCCAGGCGGGGATGCGGTAGAACTTCTTGTTCTCGCCGCCGCCGAGGACGGCCTTGCGCCAGACGCCGACGCCGTCGGTGAGGGTGTAGCCGCCCTCGTAGACCTTGTCGTAGGCGGGCACGAAGGTGCCCTGCTCGCAGGTGACGTCGGTGGACCACGCCCCGTGCTCTCCGGAGGCCTCCTTGTACCGGCGCGGCATGCCGTCGCGCCGGTACCGGCCGACGTACTCGGGCTGGGGTCGGGGGTCGGCTTCGCCGGCTGCGGCGGTCACCACGGCCAGCGGTGCGCCGGCCAGGCGGGCGGGAGCGGATGCCTCTGCGGCGTCGGGGGCGATCACGGTGCAGGTGTGGTCGGAGTAGGCCACGCGCACGGTGCCGTCGGGGCGACGGCGATGGCCGGGGCCCTGTCCGGGGTGCTGGGGAAGGTGCCGGTCTCCTGACCGCACGCACCGGGGCCGTCGCCGGGGGCGGTCGGGCGGCGGGGCCCCGGGCGTCCGCGTGACACCGGCCGGCTGGGGGACAATGTCCCTGAATAGCACCATTCGTGCATAGCATCGACCTGTGCACAGAGATGACGGCCTCTCAGCCGGGACACCCGACCAGGACCACCCGACCGCCTCGATGAGCCGGCGTCAGCTGCTACGGGCCGCCGCCGTCCTCGGGGTGGGAGCGGCCGTGCCGGGCCTGGCGGAGCCGGTCTCCGCCGCGGTGCCGCGGCACGGGGCCGCCCGCGGGCGGCGCGGCGGGGACGCGCTGGACCTGGCGGCGGTGCCCAAGTACGTGACCCCGCTGTACGTCCTGCCGGCGATGCCCCGTGCGGCGCAGGGCGGCGGCCGCGACGACTACACCCTCGCCGTCCGGCAGTTCTCCCAGCAGATCCTGCCGGCGGGCTTCCCCGCCACCACCGTGTGGGGCTACGGCGCGCGGGGGCGCCCGGAGTCGTTCCACTTCCCGGCCTTCACCCTGGAGGCGGCGGCGGACCGCCCGGTGCGCGCCCTCTGGGCCAACGAACTGGTCGACCAGGACGGTCACTTCCTGCCCCACCTGCTGCCCGTCGACCCGACCCTGCACTGGGCCAACCCGACGGGCGGGGAGTCCGGCCGCGACTCCCGCCCCGCCTTCGACCAGACCCCGGGCCCGTACCGGGGACCGGTGCCGATCGTGCCGCACCTGCACGGCGGCCACGTGCTGCCGGAGGCGGACGGCTACCCCGAGGCCTGGTACCTGCCCGACGCCGTCGACATCCCCGACGGGTGCGCGCGGACCGGGAGCGCCTACGCCCGGCTGACCGGCACCGCCGAGGACGGAACGGGCCGGCAGCCCGGCACGGCGCTGTTCGAGTACCGCAACGACCAGCGGGCGGCCGCCCTCTGGTGGCACGACCACACCCTCGGGATGACCCGGCTGAACATCTACGCCGGGCTGTGCGGCTTCTACCTGCTGCGCGGCGGCGCGGCGGACCTCCCGGCCGGCGTGCTGCCCGGCCCGGCGCCGGGGCACGACGACCCGCCCGGAACGGCGTACTACGAGATCCCGCTCATGATCCAGGACCGCTCCTTCGACAGCGACGGCTCGCTGTTCTTCCCGGCCGGCCGGGGCTTCGTCGGGGACACCCCGCAGGACGGGCCGTTCCTGCCCTTCACGGACGTCCCGCCGATCTGGAACCCGGAGACCTTCGGCGAGACCATCGTGGTCAACGGCCGGACCTGGCCGGTCCTGGAGGTCGAGCCCCGCCGCTACCGCCTGCGGCTGCTGAACGGCAGCAACGCCCGCACCCTGCTGCTCAAGATCGCTGCGGACCCGCTGGCCGACCGCCCGCTGGCCGCCGCACTGCCGCTCTGGCAGATCGGCACCGACGGCGGCTTCCTGCCCGAGCCGGTCCGGCTCGATGAGGTCCTGCTCGGCGTGGGTGAACGCGCCGACGTGGTGGTCGACTTCGGCGCCCTCCCGGTGGGCACCGAGCTGTACCTGGTCAACGAGGGCCCGGACGCGGCCTTCTCCGGCGGCACGGTGGGCACCGACTACGCCGCCGCCGACCCGGAGACCACCGGCCAGGTGATGAAGTTCCTCGTCGGGCCGCTCGCCTCCACCGACACCAGCCTCCGCCCGGACCGCCTCGACCTGCCCGCCCTGAGCCGGCTCGCCGAGCCGGAGCGCACCCGGGAGCTGTCGCTGAGCGAGGTGACCTCGGCGGACTTCCGCCGGGCGCCGGTGATGGCGATGCTCGGCACCGTCACCCGCGACGCCCGGCGCCGGCCCCGCCCCGCCCCGCTCGGCTGGGGAGACCCGGTGACCGAGGACCCGGAGCAACACGCGGTCGAGCTCTGGGAGTTGTACAACTTCACCGGACACGCGCACCCGATCCACGTGCACCAGGTGATGCTGGAGGTCGTCGACCGGGAGACCTTCCGCGGGGTGGTCCGGCCGCCCGAGGCGGGCGAGTCGGGCTACAAGGACACCGTGATCGCCTACCCGCGCGAGATCACCCGGGTGAAGCTGCGGTTCGACCTCGCCGGCCGGTACGCCTGGCACTGCCACATCACCGACCACGAGGACAACGAGATGATGCGGCCGATCGAAGTCCGGCCCCGCTGAACGGCCCGCCGGGGTCCGCGCTCAGCCGGCCCCGGTCACCCGCAGCAGCAGGGTGGCGATGTCGTCGGCCCGTTCGCCGGCCGCCCTGGCCCGGCCGACCAGTTCGTCCGTGATCCGGTCCGGCTCGGCGTCCTCGGCGCGGTCCACCTGCTCGGCGACGGCGGCGATGGCGTGGTCGATCTCGACGCCGGGGCTCTCCACCAGGCCGTCCGTGTAGAGCAGCAGCAGGGTCCCGGGGACGAGCGGGATCTCGGCGACCGGGTAGCGGGCGTCCGGGTCGATGCCCAGCGGCGGCCCGGGCACCAGGTCGACGGCGCGGGTCCGCCGGCCCGGGGCGCGCAGCAGCGGGGGCGGGTGCCCGGCGTCGGCGAGCAGCGCCCGCCCGCCCTCCAGGTCCAGGTGGACGTAGAGGCAGGTGGTGAACAGACCCGGGTCCAGGTCGCACAGCAGCCGGTTGGCGCGGGCCAGGACCTGGTCGGGCGGGGCGCCCGAAGCCGCGTGCACGGCCGTGCGGACCTGGCCCATCAGCGCTGCGGCCGAGGCGTTGTGCCCCTGCACGTCGCCGATCACCGCCGCCGCCGCGCCCTCGCCGAGCCGGATGACGTCGTAGAAGTCGCCGCCGACGTCCATGCCCCGGGTCGCCGGCGAGTAGCGGGAGGCGATCTCCAGCCCGGGCACCGGAGGCAGGGTGTGCGGCAGCAGCGCCTGCTGGAGTTCGCGGGCGAGCCCGAGCTTGGCGTCGTACAGGCGGGCGCGCTCCAGCGCCTGCGCGAGCAGGCCGGCCAGCGAGGTCAGCACGGTGCGCTCGTCCACGGCGAACCGGTGCGGCTGGTCGTACGCGAGCAGGCAGCAGCCCACCGGCCGGCCCGAGGTGATCAGCGGCAGGACGGCCCAGGCCTGCTTCCCGGTGACCAGCGGGACGTCCGGATAGACCCGGACCAGCTCCTGCGGGGAGCCGAAGAAGCCCGGCAGCCCGGAGGTGAGGGCGTCCACGGTGGGCGTCTGGTGCGCGCGCAGCGGGGTGTCGTTGAAGCGCTCGATGGCCTCCCGCGGATAGCCGCGGTACCCGGTCACGTGCAGCCGCCCGGCGTCGGCGGAGAGCAGGGCCAGCCCCTGGGCGTCGAAGGCCGGCAGGATCTGCGCGGCCACCAGGTCGATCACGTCGTTGACGCTGACCGCCTCGGTGAGGGCGGCCGCCAGGTGCATGATCTGGTACAGCTGGCCCGCCCGGGAGGCGGGCGGTGGCTGCGGCCGGGTCGAGGTGGGATCGGGTGCGGGCCCCCGGCCGGCCGGGGTGATCCGGATGCTGGTGCCGTCGGAGTCGGGGTACAGCCGGAACGACAGCCAGCGGCCGGGCGGGCGCAGGGCGGTGAACTCGGTGGGCCGGCGGGTGACGACCGCCGCGCGGTAGCGGTCCTCGTACTCCGGGCCGTCCAGCCAGGGCAGCGCCTGCCACGGCAGCGCGCCGATCAGCCGCTCGCGCCGGGCGCCGAGCAGGGCGCACGCGCCGGAGCTGAGGTAGGTGATCCGGCCGTTGAGGTCGAGCGCGCAGCTGCCGCCGGGCAGCCGTTCGGCGAAGGCGCTGGCGGCGTCGGCGGGCAGCGCGGCGGTGGGCAGCCGGACGGGCAGCACCCGGGGCCGGGAGGGCGGCGTGACCGGGTGCCCGGCCAGGTCGGCCTCGGCCAGCAGCCGTCCCAGCTCGTCGCAGGCCGCCGCGATCAGGTCCTGCTCGCGGCGGCTGGCCCGGGCCGGGTGGTCGCCCGGCCACAGCAGCAGCAACGCGCCGAGGAGGCGCTCCCGGCGGCGGACCGGGGCGGCGGCCAGCGCGAAGTGGTACGGGAAGGCCAGCGCGGCCCGCGGGTAGCGCCGGGCGAAATCCTGCTGGCTGCCGCACCAGATCAGCCGGCGGTCGCGGACGGCCTCGGTGACGGGCAGCGGGGCGGTGAGCGGGACGCGGATCCACGGGGTGATGAACTCGGCGGGCATGCCCCGCAGCACCGCCAGGTGCAGCACCGGCTCGGTGGCGGGGAGCAGGTAGATCCCGCCCGCGGAGGCACCGCACCGGCGGACGATCGACGTCAGCGCCGCGTCCAGCCGCTCGTCGCGGTCGGCCGGCGCGTCCCGCTCGACCGTCACGGCACGCCCCGGCCGTGCGGCGCACGGCGCGGGCCGCCGCCGGTCACCGGCCGGTCCGTACATCGCCCATACCTGGACGCTACGCCCGTCCCGGAACCGCAGCACCACGGACGGACGCGGGAGGGGCCCCCGGGCCGGTGAGCCCGGGAACCCCTCCCGTCCTGCGTGCGGTGTCGTCGCGGACCTCGTCAGGCGAGGGTGGCGACGGCCTCGTTGAAGGTGGCCGACGGGCGCATGACGGCGGCCGCCTTCGCCGGGTCGGGCTGGTAGTAGCCGCCGATCTCGGCGGGCGAGCCCTGGACCGCGATCAGCTCGGCGACGATCGTCTGCTCCTGCTCGGACAGCGTCTTGGCCAGGGCCGCGAACGCCTCCGCGAGCTGGGCGTCGTCGCTCTGCTGCGCCAGCTCCTGGGCCCAGTACATGGCCAGGTAGAAGTGGCTGCCGCGGTTGTCGATGCCGCCGAGGCGGCGGCTGGGCGACTTGTCCTCGTTGAGGAAGGTGCCGGTCGCCCGGTCGAGGGTGTCGGCGAGCACCTGGGCGCGCGCGTTGCCCGTGGTCTGCGCGAGGTGCTCGAAGCTGACCGCCAGCGCGAGGAACTCGCCGAGGCTGTCCCAGCGCAGGTAGTTCTCCTTGACCAACTGCTGCACGTGCTTGGGCGCGGAGCCACCGGCGCCGGTCTCGAACAGGCCGCCGCCGTTCATCAGCGGGACGACCGACAGCATCTTGGCGCTGGTGCCGAGCTCCAGGATCGGGAACAGGTCGGTCAGGTAGTCGCGCAGCACGTTGCCGGTGACCGAGATGGTGTCCTCGCCGCGGCGGATGCGCTCCAGGGAGAACGCGGTCGCCTCGACCGGGGAGAGGATCTCGATCTGCAGGCCCTCGGTGTCGTGCTCGGCGAGGTAGCCGCGGACCTTGCCGATCAGCACGGCGTCGTGGGCACGGTTCTCGTCCAGCCAGAACACGGCCGGGTTGCCGGTCGCGCGGGCGCGGGAGACGGCGAGCTTGACCCAGTCCTGGATCGGCAGGTCCTTGGTCTGGCACATCCGGAAGATGTCGCCGGCCGCGACGGGCTGCTCCAGGACGGCGTTGCCCTCGGCGTCGAGCACGCGCACGGTGCCGGCGGCGGCGATCTCGAAGGTCTTGTCGTGGCTGCCGTACTCCTCGGCCTTCTGCGCCATCAGACCGACGTTGGGCACCGAGCCCATGGTGGCCGGGTCGAAGGCGCCGTTGGCGCGGCAGTCGTCGACGACGACCTGGTACACGCCGGAGTAGCTGCTGTCCGGCAGGACGGCCAGGGTGTCGGCCTCCTTGCCGTCCGGGCCCCACATGTGGCCGGAGGTGCGGATCATGGCCGGCATCGAGGCGTCCACGATGACGTCGCTCGGCACGTGCAGGTTGGTGATGCCGCGGTCCGAGTCGACCATCGCGAGGGCCGGGCCCTCGGCGATCTCGGCGTCGAAGGACGCCTTGATCTCGGCGCCCTGGGGCAGCGCGTCCAGGCCGTTCAGGATGGTGCCCAGGCCGTCGTTCGGGCTCAGGCCGGCGGCGGCGAGCACCTCGCCGTACGCGGCGAAGGTCTTCGGGAAGAAGGCGCGCACCACGTGGCCGAAGACGATCGGGTCGGAGACCTTCATCATGGTGGCCTTGAGGTGCACCGAGAACAGCACGCCCTCGGCCTTGGCGCGGGCGACCTGGGCCGCCAGGAACTCGCGCAGCGCGGCGACGCGCATGACGGAGGCGTCCACGACCTCGCCGGCGAGGACCTTGACCGACTCGCGCAGCACGGTGGTGCCGCCGTCCTCGGCCGCCAGCTCGATGCGCAGCGAACCGGCCTCGGCGATCACCGCGGACTTCTCGGTGGAGCGGAAGTCGTCGGCGCCCATGGTGGCGACGTTGGTCTTGGACTCGGGGGTCCAGGCGCCCATCCGGTGCGGGTGCGCCTTGGCGTAGTTCTTCACCGACAGCGGCGCGCGGCGGTCGGAGTTGCCCTCGCGGAGCACCGGGTTGACGGCGCTGCCCTTGACCCGGTCGTAGCGGGCGCGGATGTCGCGCTCCTCGTCCGACTTCGGGTCGTCCGGGTAGTCCGGCAGCGCGTAGCCCTGCTGCTGGAGCTCCGCGACGGCGGCCTTCAGCTGCGGGATGGAGGCCGAGATGTTCGGCAGCTTGATGATGTTCGCGCCGGGGGTCTTGGCGAGCTCGCCGAGCTCGGCGAGGGCGTCCTCGATGCGCTGGCCCTCCTCCAGACGCTCGGGGAAGCTCGCGATGATGCGACCGGCGAGGGAGATGTCACGCGTCTCCACGTTGACACCGGCCGTCGAGGCGTACGCCTGGACCACAGGCAGGAACGAATACGTTGCCAGGGCCGGGGCCTCGTCAGTGTGCGTGTAAATGATGGTCGAGTCAGTCACCGGTGCTCCGCTTCACGTCTAGAACGTCTTGATGTCAAGATATCTCCTGACGGCCCCTCCCCGACACCCACCCCCGCATCGAGTCGCCGGGACCGCCCCGCGCGGCGTCGGCACGGGCCGGGATCCGCCCTCCGGTCCGAACCTAGCGCGGTCCGCGCCCGCCCGCCCCGCCGTCCCGCCGCGGTCGGCGGCCGGCGCCCGCTCCCGGGCGTGTCGCGACGGGCGTCAGGGCGTTTCGCGATCCGGGCCGGGGCCGTGCCCGGGCCTTACGGAACTCGAACGACCCTCGCGCGCCCCGGCCGCGGGCGGCGGCCCGGTGGCAGGGTGGCCGGGTGCCCCCACTCCTCCTCCCGTCCGCCGCCCTGCTCGCCCTGGTGGGTGCCCTCGCCGGTACCGTCACCGCCGGCGGCACCCTCGGCCGGCCCGGCCCGCTGTACGGCTGGTACCTCGCCGACCTGCTGCTCTTCGGGCTCGCCGTCGCCCTGCTCCGCCGGGTGCCGGCCCGCCGGGCGGCCGCCCTGGTGCTGGCGGGCAGCCTCGCCGTCGCCGCCACCGGGCTGCTCGCACCGCCCCGGACCAGCGACGACGCCTACCGCTACGTCTGGGACGGCCGGGTGCAGGCGGCCGGCCTCTCGCCCTACCGGTACGCGCCCGACGACCCCGCGCTGGCCGGCCTGCGCACCCGGTCCCCGGACCTCTTCCCGCCCGCCGCGCCGTGCACCGGCTGGGACGAGCGGCGGACGGCCGCCGGGCAGTGCAGCCGGATCAACCGCCCCGCCGTACCCACCCTCTACCCGCCGGTGGCGGAGGGCTGGTTCCTCGGCCTGCACGCGTTCGGCGGCGGGGTCCGGACCGTCCAGCTCGGCGGCGCCCTGCTCGCCGTCGCGACCACCGGCCTGCTGCTGACCCGCCGGCGGCCGGTGCGGGCCGCGCTCTGGGGCTGGTGCCCGGGGGTCGCCCTCTGGGCGGTCAACGACGCCCACGTGGACGCCCTGGGCGCCCTGCTGCTGGTCGCCGGGCTGCTCGTGGCGGTCCGCGGCCGGCGGGCGGCGGGCGGGGTGCTGTTCGGAGCCGCGATCGCGGTCAAGCTCGTCCCGGTGCTGGCCCTGCCGGGCGCGCTCTCCGGGGTGCTGGCGCGCCGCCCCCGCCCGCGCGACCTGCTGCTGCCGGGGGTGGCCCTGGCCACCGTCGCGCTCGCCTACCTGCCGTACCTCGCGCTGTCCGGCACGGGCGTGCTCGGCTACCTGCCCGGGTACCTGCGCGAGGAGGGCTACGACCGGGCCGACGTCGAACGGTTCGGCCTGCTGCGCCTCCTGCTGCCGTCCGCTCTCGCGCCGTACGCGGCGGCCCTGGTGCTGCTCGCCGTGGTGCTCCACGTGCTGCGCCGGGGCGACCCGGCCGGGCCGTGGCGCGGTGCGCTGCCGGTGACCGGGACGGCCCTGCTGCTGGCCGCGCCGAACTACCCCTGGTACGGCCTGCTGGTGGTGGCGCTGGTCGGGCTGGACGGCCGCTGGGAGTGGCTGGCCGTGCCGGGCGCGGGGGCGGTGCTGTACCTCGGCGCCGGGTCCCAGCCGCTCGCGTACGGCGCGGCGCTGCTGGTGGTGCTCGCGGGCGCCGCGGCGCGCCGGTGGGCGGCCGGCGGACGGCCCGCCGTGTGGTGGGCGGGGGAGGGATCCGCCGGTCGGGAGTGAACCGGTGGGCGGGACGCCGTGACCGGTGCGGTGCCCGGCCGGGGCGCCGTCCCGGACCGACCGTCACCCGCCGCCACCCGGCCCACGGCCCCGGCCGCCCGCCCCGGGCGGCCGGGGCCGCCGCCGTCACCGCTGCCCGGGGCGCGCGGGTTGGGCGGTCGGCTTCGGTGGACGAGGTGGTCCGTGTGCGGAGCCGGGCCCGCGCGGGGGAGGGGTGGCGTGAGGCCGTTCGGACCGTCAAGTTTGCTCTGGACATGCTGAGTTACTGACCGTCAGGGCAGGTGGGGCGGCCCTTGACGGCCTCTTTGGTCTATGCCAGTCTCTCCGCAGGTCTGGACCAATCTGAACTGATGTGAATCACCGCGTCCCGGCCGTCCGGCCGTGGCCGCCGGCTCCGTCGACCGTCCGGCGGCCGGGACGGCGCGCGGCGCCCGCCCCCGGAAGGTCGCCTCCCGCCCCGTCGTGGCCGACCCCCGACCGACCACGGCTCCTCGCTCCCCGCAGCACCCACCACCCGAAGTGAGCAGCGATGCCTGAACAGAACGCGGCCCGCCCGTCCGCCCCGGCCGGGGCCGCCCAGCAGGGTGTCTGGCTGACCGAACGCCTCGGTCTGGCCGGCCGGAACTACCACATGCCGGTGCGCACGGCCTTCGACCGGATCGACCCGGCGGCCCTCGGCCGCGCCTGGGAGGACGTGCTCGACCGCCACCCGGCGCTCTGCTGCACGCTGGTCGAGCAGGACGGCGCGCCGCACCTGCGCACCGCCGACGAGCGCCCCTCGCTGGCCGTGGTCGACGCGGTCGGCGCGGGCGCCGAGGACTTCGCGAAGCGGCTGGAGTCCGAGATCGCCCGACCGCTGTGGACCGCGTCCGGACCGCTGGCCCGCGCCACCCTGTTCCACCGTCCCGACGGCCGGGCCGAGTTGCTGACGGTAGCCCACCACGCGGTGTTCGACGGCACCTCCAAGGACATCCTGCTGGCCGACCTCGCCACCGCCTACAACGCCCGGCTGGCCGGTCACGCCCCCTTCTGGCCGACCGGCACCGGCACCGGCACCGGCACTGGCACCGGCGCGCCGCAGGCGCCCGCCGAACCCGACCCGGCCCTGGTCCGGGAGGCCTCCGACTGGTACGCGCAGCGTTGGACGGACCGGGCCGAGACCGCGCTGCCCGGGGTCGGCCGGCCGGCGGGGCCGGGCGGCACCGGGGAGCCGCTGGGCGAGAGCGTCGAGCGGCTGCTCGGCCCGGTGGAGCACCGCGCGCTGCGCCGGGCCGCCGAGACCGCCGGAGTGAGCGTCTTCGAACTGCTGCTGGCCGCGGCGCACGCCCTGCTGCTGCGCTACGGCAACGAGGGCGCCTCGATCGCCGTACCGCTCTCCACCCGGGGCCCGGCGCAGCGGACGGCCGTCGGCCTGTACGTCAACGAACTCCCGCTGCCCGCCCCGGCCGTGGACCAGGACACCACCGGGATCGCCGCCTTCGCCCGGGCCGTACGCGCCCGGCTGCGGGCCGTGTACCGCTTCCGCACCGTGCCGTTCGGCACCGCGGTCCGCGGGCTGACCCCCCGGGTGGGCCTGACCCCGGTCACGCTGAGCTACCGCAGGCGCGGAGCCGACCCGGTCTTCGACGGCTCCTGCGCGACCGTGGACTGGGCGGTGTTCAACCACGCGGCCCGGAGCACCCTCAACCTCCAGGTGGTGGACGGACCGGACCGGGCGCTGATCGCCCTCCAGTACGACCCGGCCGTACTCCCCCCGGACGCCGCCCGGCGGATCGCCGAGCACTTCGCCACCCTGCTGGACGCGGCCGTCGCCGACCCCGAACGCCCGCTCGCCGAACTCCCGTTGCTCGGCGAGGCCGAGCGGCACGCGGTCGTCGAGGGCTGGAACGGCACCGCCGCCGGGTACCCCGCCGACCGGACCGTGGTCGACCTGGTCGAACGGCAGGCCCGGCACACCCCGGACGCCGTCGCCGTCACCGCGGCCGACGGCAGCCTCGACTACCGCACCCTCGTCGAACGCTCCGGCGTGCTCGCGTCCGTGCTGCGGGCCCGCGGCATCGGCGCCGGCGACCTGGTCGCCGTCCACCTCGACCGCACCGCGGCGCTGCCGGTCGCGCTGCTCGCGGTGCTCCGGGCCGGCGCCGCCTACCTCCCGCTCGACCCGGCCTACCCGGCAGAGCGGCTCGCCCACGTCCTCGCCGACTCCGGCGCCGCGCTGCTGCTCACCGACCTCCCCCCGGCCGCCGAACTCGCCGCCGCCGCACCCGCGGTGCTCGACCTCCGGGACCTCGGCCATCTCCGGGACCTCGGCGACCTCCGGCACCCGGGTGGCGCCGGCGACCTCCCCGCGCCTCCCGCGCCCGGCGACACCGCCTACGTGCTGTACACCTCGGGCTCCACCGGCCGCCCCAAAGGCGTGGTGGTCGGACACCGGGCACTGGTCAACCTGCTGGCCTCCTTCGCCGACCGGCTGGACTCCGGCCCGGGGCACGTCTGGCTGGGCCTGACCTCGCTCTCGTTCGACATCTCCGCCCTGGAGCTGTTCCTCCCGTTGACCACCGGCGGCCGCCTGGTGCTGGCCCCGGACGGCCTGGCCGTCGACGGGCCGGGCCTGCTCCGGCTGATCGCCGCCGAGGGCGTCACGCACGCCCAGGCGACGCCCTCGGGCTGGCGGGTCCTGCTCGCCGCCGCGCCCGGCCCCACCGGGCTGACCGCGCTGGCCGGCGGCGAGGCGCTGCCGCTCCCGCTGGCCCGGGAGCTGCGGGCCGTGGTGGGGCGGCTGCTCAACGTCTACGGCCCGACCGAGACCACCGTCTGGTCGACCTGCGCCGAGATCCCGGCCGGGCCGCACCGGATCGGTATCGGCCGCCCGCTCGCCAACACGCGGGCGTACGTCCTGGACGCGGGGCTGCGCCCGGTGCCCGTCGGCCTGCCCGGCGAACTGCTGCTCGGCGGCGACGGCCTGGCGTCCGGCTACCTGGGCCGGCCCGGGCTGACCGCCGACCGGTTCGTCCCCGACCCGTTCGGTCCGCCCGGCGGCCGGCTCTACCGCACCGGCGACCTGGTCGTCCGGACGGGCGACGGCGACCTGGAGTACCTCGGCCGGATCGACCAGCAGGTGAAGATCCGCGGCCACCGGATCGAGCTCGGCGAGATCGAGTCGGCCCTGCTGGACCACCCGGAGGTCACCGAGGCCGCCGTCGCCGTCCACCCGGACGCCGACGGCGAACCCCGGCTGGTCGGCTACCTGGTCGGTGCGGCCGAGCCGGCCGGCCTGCGGGACCACCTGCGGCGCACCCTGCCCGCGGCGATGGTGCCCGCGCGGTTCGTCCCGCTGGAGCGCCTGCCGCTCACCCCGAACGGCAAGCTGGACCGCCGGGCCCTGCCCGCCCCGCCTGCCCTGCCCGCCGCCGGGGCCGCTGACGAGGCCGCCGCCGGACCCGCGGGCCCCGGGGACGGGCTCACCGCGACCCTCTGCGCGATCTGGGCGGAGGTGCTCGGCCTGCCCGCGGTCGGCCCGCAGGAGGACCTCTTCGACCTGGGCGGGCACTCCCTGACGATCATCCGGATCTCCTCGCGGATCCGCGAGTCCCTCGGCGTCGAGGTCGACTTCGACGTCTTCTTCGACACCCCGACCGTGGCCGGCATCGCCGAGGCCGTGGCCCGCCCGCGCTGACCGCGCCCGCCCACTCGCCCGGCGCGCCCGCGCGGCGCGCCTCCCCGATCCCGAACAGGACGACGATGACCGAAACCCAGCCCCTGACCACGGGCTGGTCCGACGCCAAGCGGGCCCTGCTGGCGCAGCGGCTGCGCGGCGCCCGAGGCCCCGCCAGGACCGTGCACCCCAGGCCCGCAGGGGCGCCGGCGCCGCTCTCCAGCAGCCAGGAACGGCTGTGGTTCATGGAGCAGCTCACCCCCGGCTCGACCGCGTACGCGCTGGCCCCGCCCGCCGCATCCACGGCCGCTACGACCGCCGGGCCCTGGACGCCGCGCTCACCGACCTGCTGGCCCGGCACGAGAGCCTGCGCACGGCCTTCCCCGCCACCGCGGACGGCACCGCGTACGCCCTGGTCGCCGAGCCGGCGCCGTTCACCGCCCGGTACCTGGACGCGACCGCGGACGGGAACCCCGACCGGCGGGCCGCGGAGGCCGTCGAAACGCTCCTCGCCGAGCCGTTCGACCTGGCGGGCGGCCCGCTGCTGCGGGTCCTGCTGGTGCGCCTCGCCGAGCAGGAGCACGTGCTGGCGCTGGTCCTGCACCACATCGTCTGCGACGGCTGGTCGATCGACCTGCTCCAGCGCGAACTGGACGCCCTCTACGCGCACCACGCGGACGGCACCCCGCACGGCCTGTCCGAGCCCGAGCTGCAGTACGGCGACTACGCCGCCTGGCAGCGCGAGCGGATCGCCGACGGCACGCTGGCCGCCTCCCGCGCGCACTGGCGCACCGAGCTGGCCGGCGTCCCGGCGCTCGACCTGCCCGCCGACCGCCCCCGGCCGCCGGTCTTCGGCTTCGCCGGCGCCGCGCACGAGTTCCGCTGGGACGCCGACCTCTCCGCGCGGATCACCGAGCTCGCCCGCGCGCACGGCGCCTCCCGCTACATGGTGCTGATGGCCGCGTACCAGGCGCTGCTGGCCCGGCACACCGGGCAGTGGGACTTCGCGGTCGGCTCGCCGGTCGCGGGCCGGCTGCACCGCGAACTCGAACCGCTGGTCGGCATCTTCGTCAACATGCTGCCGATCCGGGCCCGCCTCGCGCCCGACCTGCCCTTCGGCCGCCTGGTCGACACCGTCCGGGAACGGAGCCTGGACGCGTACGCCCACCAGGAGGTGCCCTTCGAGCAGATCGTCGGCGACCTCGCGGTCGAGCGCGACGTCAGCCGGGCCGCCGTCTTCCAGACCACCTTCGCCTTCCAGAACTACGGCGAGCGGGCGGCCCCGGCCGGGCCGATGGGCCCGCCGCGCTCGGAGGGCTTCGGCTACCGGGCCACCACCACCCACCACGACCTCGCGCTCTACCTGCGCGACGAGGCCGACGGCGGTCTGTACGGCCTGTTCACCTACCGCACCGACCTGTTCGACCACACCACCGTCGAGCGGCTGGCCGAGCGCTTCGAGGTCCTGCTGCGCACCGCGCTGGCCGACCCCGACCGCCCGGTGGGCGCGCTGCCGGTGCTCGCGGAGGGCGAGGAGGCCTCGCTGGCCGACCGGGCGGCCGGCCCCGCCCTGCCGGCCGGCGGCCCGGCCACCCTCACCGAACTGCTCGCCCGCGCCGCCGCGCTGACCCCGGACGCGCCGGCCCTGACCCTGAACGCACGGGCTCCGGACGAGCAGACCCTGACCTACGCCGAACTGGAGCGCCGGGCCACCGGCTTCGCACGGCGGCTGATCGCCCTGGGCATCGGGCCGGGCGCGGTCGTCGGCATCTGCCTGGAGCAGTCGCCGGAGCTGGCCGTCGCCATGATCGGCACCCTCAAGGCCGGCGCCGGATACCTTCCCGTCGACCCCGAACAGCCGGTCGGCCGGGTGGAGTTCCTGCTCTCCGACGCCGGCGCCGCGGTGCTGGTCGCCGACCCGGTGCTCGCCGGCCGGGCCCCCGGATTCGCCGGACCGGTGCTGGCTCCGGACACCGCCGCCGACGCCGCCGCGGGCGGCGACCCGCTCCCCGAGCGGGCCGGCCCCGACGACCTCGCCTACGTCATCTACACCTCCGGCTCCACCGGCCGCCCCAAGGGCGTCGCCGTCCAGCACCGGCAGATCCTCAACTACCTGGCGGGCGCGGGCGAACGGCTGCGGATCGAACCGGGCCGCTCGTACGCGCTGCTGCAGTCCCTCGCCTTCGACTTCAGCCTCACCATGCTCTACCTCGGACTGTCCACCGGCGGCCGGATCCACCTGCTGCCGCGGCGGATCTCGGGCGCCGAACTCGCCGTACGGATGGCCGAGCTGGGCATCGACTACCTGAAGATGACCCCGTCCCACCTGGCCGCGCTGACCGCCGACGCCCCCGCCGAACGGCTGCTGCCCCGCCGGGCGCTGGTGCTCGGCGGCGAAGCTTCCTCCGCGGCCTGGGCCCACGGCCTCGCCGCGCTGGGCCGGTGCGCCGTCTTCAACCACTACGGGCCCACCGAGGCGACCGTCGGCGCCACCGTGCACGAGGTCCGGGCGGACGGCCCGGCGCCCGCCCACGGCTCGACCCCGATCGGCCGTCCGCTCGCTGGCGCCCGCTGCTACGTCCTCGACGAGCGGCTGCGGCCCGTCCCGCCCGGCGCCGTGGGCGAACTGCACCTGGGCGGCGACCGGCTGGCCCGCGGCTACCTCGGCCGGCCCGACCTGACCGCCGACCGGTTCCTGCCCGACCCGTTCACCCCCGAGCCCGGTGCCCGGATGTACCGCACCGGCGACCTCGTCCGCCACCGGCCCGGCGGCGAACTGGAGTTCCTCGGCCGCGCCGACCACCAGATCAAGGTCCGCGGCTACCGGGTCGAGCCCGGCGAGATCGAGGCCGCGCTGACCGCCGTCCCCGGCATCGCCCAGGCCGTCGTGCTCGCCCGCGGCGAAGGCGTCAGGCAGCAGCTCGTCGGCTACCTGGAGTGGCCCGGCGCGAGTGACCCGCCCACCGCCGCCGAGCTGCGCGCCCTCCTGCTGGACACCCTGCCGGACTACATGGTCCCGGCCCGCTGGGTGGTCCTGGACCGGCTGCCGCTGCTCGCCCATGGCAAGGTCGACCGGGCCGCCCTGCCCGTCCCGGAGGACGGCCCGCTCGGCACCGCGGAGTACCAGGAGCCGGACGGCGAGAGCGAACGGCTCGTCGCCGACCTCTGGGCCGACCTGCTCGACGTCGAACGGGTCGGCGCCCTGGACGACTTCTTCGAACTCGGCGGCCACTCCCTGCTCGCCACCCAGGTGGTCGCCCGGCTTCGCCGCGCCCGGCCCGAACAGGCCGCCGGACTGGGCGTCATGGACCTCTTCCAGCACCCCACGGTGCGCGCCCTGGCCGGCCTGCTCGGCTCCTCGGCCGAGGAGCGCGGCCCGCGCCGGCTGCTGCACCGCCTCACCCCGGCGCGCACCCGCACCACCGGCTCGATCGTCTGCGCCCCCTACGGCGGAGGCAGCGCACTGATCTACAAGCCGCTCGCCGACGCCCTCCCGGACGACTGGGCGCTGCACTCGCTCGCCGTCCCCGGCCACGAACTCGGCGAGCAGGCCCGGCCGTTCGACGAGGTCGCGGCCGAGACCGCCGCGGAGATCCTGGCCGGCGTCGAGGGCCGGATCGTGCTCTACGGCCACTGCGGGCTCGGCGTGATGCTGATCGTCGAGGTGGCCCGGCGGCTGGAGGCCGCCGGGCGCGAGGTGTCGGCCGTGCACCTCGGCGGGATCTTCCCGTTCGCCCGGCCCGAGGGCCGCGGCGCCGCCCTCTCCGAGCGCTTCGGCGCGCTGGTCGACCGGCTGCGCAGCGACCAGGACATGGTCAACGCGCTCACCGCGGCCGGCCTCGACGTCGAGGACTTCACCCCCGAGCAGCTCGGCCTGATCGTCCGCAACCGCCGGGTCGGCACCAAGGAGGCGGAACGCTACTTCGGCGAGCTGTTCCGCACCGACGGCGGACGGCTGCGGGCGCCGGTCATCGCGATCGCCGGCGAACGCGACCCCGCCACCGAGTTCTACCAGGAGCGCTACCGCGAGTGGCACCGGCTCAGCGACACCACCGGCGTGGTGGTGCTCGACGAGGCCGGGCACTTCTTCCTCAAGTACCGCGCCCGGGAGCTCGCCACCGTCCTCACCCGGGTCCACCCCGCGATCGCGGCCGGCACCGAGGACGAGCACGCCCGCACCCCGGCTGCCACCTGGTGGTTGGAGGGGGTGTCCCGCTCGCCCGAACCCGTACGGCCCGACGCCGCCGAACCGGCCGTACGGCCCGGTCTCGGCCGGTTCCTGGCCGTCGCCACCGGTCAGCAGCTGTCGATGATCGGCTCGGCGCTCACCGAGTTCGCGCTGCCGATCTGGGTCTACCTGCGGACCGGCTCGCTCGCCGACCTCGGCCTGCTCGCCGCCTGCGCCCTCGTCCCCGGCATCCTGGCCGCCCCGCTGGCCGGCGCCGTCGTCGACCGCGGCGACCGGCGCCGGGTGATGCTCGCCGGGGACCTCGCCGCCGGTGCCACCCAGGCCGTCCTGCTGGTCCTCCACCTGACCGGCGGGCTGCGGGTCGGGCACGCCTACGTGCTGATCGCGCTGCTCTCCCTCGCCCTCGCCTTCCAGCGCTTCGCCTGGGGCTCGGCCGTGCCGCAGCTGGTCCCCAAGCGCTATCTCGGCCGAGCCAACGGCATCGTGCAGATGGCGCTCGGCTTCGCCCAGTTCCTCGTCCCGCTGTTCGCGGTCGGCCTGCTCGCCGCCATCGGCCTCGGCGGAATCCTCGTCCTGGACGTGGCCAGTTACGCGGCCGCCGTCGGCATCACGCTCGCCGTGCGTTTCCCGCAGGCCATGGCGTGGCGCCGCCGGGAGAGCGTGGTCGAGGAGATCAGGGCCGGCTTCCGGCGCTCGCTGGGCAGCCGGCACTTCCGGGCGATGCTGGTCTTCTTCGCCGTCCTCAACGTCTTCCTCTCGCCGCTGTTCCTGCTCACCACCCCGCTGGTGCTCTCCTTCGCCGACCTGCCCGCCACCGGCTGGGTCGCCATGGCGGCCGGCGCCGGAGCCGTGGCCGGCGGCCTCACCCTGCTGATCTGGGGCGGCCCGCGCCGCGAACGGCTGCGCGGCGTCATGTTCGCCACCCTGGGACTGGCCGCCGCCTGCGTCCTGACCGGCCTGCGCCCGGCCCTGCCGCTGGTCGCGCTCGGCGCGTTCGGCATGACGCTCGGCCTGGCCCTGCTCAACGGCACCTACGCCACCATCGTCCAGACCAAGGTGCCGCTGCGCTTCCACGGCCGGATCATCGCGGTCAACACCATGGTCGCCTGGTCCACCCTGCCGATCGGCTTCGCGGTGGTCGCCCCGCTCGCGCCCGGCCTGCTGCAGCCCCTGATGGAGGAGCACGGCGCACTCGCCGCCACCGTCGGCCGGGTCATCGGCACCGGCGCGGGCCGCGGCATCGGCCTGGTCTACCTGCTGTTCGGCCTCGCCATGGCCCTGCTGGCGCTGGTCTGCCTGCGGATCCCGGTGCTCGCCCGGTTCGACGACGAGGTCCCGGACGCCGTGTCCGACGACCTGGTCGGCCTGGAGACCCTGCAAGCCCGTACGAAGGACGAGGTGGCCCATGACCGCTGAACCGACCACCCACCCGCTGACCGTCGACCAGCGCCGGCTCTGGTTCCTCCAGCAGCTCGACCCCGACGACACCGGCTACCACCTCTACCTCGCCCACCGCTGGCTCGGCCCGCTCGACCTGCCGCGGCTGCGCACCGCCCTCGACGGAATCGCCGCCCGGCACGACATCCTGCGCACCCGCTTCACCGTGGTGGACGGGGAGCCCCGCCAGGTCGTCCACCCGCCGGCGCCCGTCCCGCTCGTGCTGCGCGAGCTGCCCGCCGGCGCGGGCGAGGCCGAGCTCACCGCGGCCGTCGCCCCGTACGTCAACGCCCCCTTCGACCTGGCCGCCGAGGCGCCGCTGCGCGCCGTCCTGGTCCGCGCGGGGGAACAGGACCACGCCCTGTGCCTGGTGCTGCACCACATCGCCGCCGACGGCTGGTCCGCCGCACTGCTCCACCGGGAGCTGCTGGACCGCTACCGCGGCGGCGAGCCGGCCGACCTCCCGCTCCAGTACGGCGACCACGCCCGCGCGGAGCAGGCCCGGCTGGGCCCGGACGAGGCCGAGCAGGCGTACGCCCACTGGCAGGCCCGGCTGGCCGGCACCGAGCTGCTGCGGCTGCCCACCGACCGTCCGCGTCCCGAACGCCCCGCCCACCCGGCCGGGTTCACCGACCTCGGGCTCGGCCCCGAGCTGACCGGGGCCGTCGACCGGCTGGCCCGCGAGGAGCGCTGCACCCCGTTCATGGTGCTGCTCGCCGCGTACCAGATCCTGCTCGGCCGCTGGAGCGGGCAGCAGGACTTCACCGTCGGCACCCCGCTCGCCGGCCGCAACGAGGTCGCGCACGAGGCCCTGATCGGCTCCTTCACCCGGACCGCCGTGATCCGCGCCGACCTGCGCGGCGAACCGGACTTCCGGACGGTGCTGCGCCGGGTCAGGGCCGCCACCATGGCGGCCCTGAGCCACCAGGACGTCCCCCTGGAACGCCTGGCCGCCGACCTCGGCGCCCCGGCCGGCGGGCTGCCGTTCACCACCCTGTTCGTGCTGCAGAGCCAGACCGAGCGGGGAGGCGCGGACGCCGAACTCCCCGACGGTGTCGAACTGGCGCCGCTGGACTCCGGGTTCGCCCGCGCCAAGGCCGCCCTGCTGCTCGACAACTGGCGCACCGGGACCGGGCTGACCTGCTCCTTCTCCTACGACCTGGAGCTGTTCGACCGCCGCACCGTCGAGCGGCTGGCCGGCCGCTACCGCGCCCTGCTGGCCCGCGCCGCCGCAGACCCCCTCACCCCCGCGTACGGGGACTGGCTGCTCGACGACCGCGAGCGCGCCGAACTGCTCGCCCGCGGCACCGGCCCGGCCCTGCCCGCCGTCCGCCGCACCCTGCTGGAACGCTTCGCCGAGCAGGTCGCCCGCCACCCGGAAGCCCCCGCACTCGCGCTCGGCGACACCACCCTCGGCTACGCCGAACTCGACCGCCGCTCCTCGCTGCTGGCCGAGCGGATCGGCCCGCTCGCCGGCCGGGTCGCCGCCGTCCGGATCGCGCCCTCCTACGAGCTGGTCACCGCCCTGCTGGCGATCTGGAAGGCCGGCGGCGCCTACCTCCCGCTGGACCCGGCCCACCCGGTCGAGCGGCTCCGCCAGCAGGTCCAGGACGCGGACGCCGCCCTGCTGCTCGCCGACGGCGACTTCCCGGAGCTCGGCCTGCCGCGGCTCACCGTGCCCGCCGGGGAGCCCGGGGCCGCGCCGCCCGGACCGCTGCCGGGCGGCGCGGCGGGCGATCCGGCGTACGTGCTGTTCACCTCCGGCTCCACCGGCCGCCCCAAGGGCGTCGTGGTCGAGCACGGCGCCCTCGCCGACCGGATCGACTGGATGGCCGGCGAGGGCTACGGCCTCGGCCCGGGGGACCGGATCGTCCAGTTCGCCTCCGTCGGTTTCGACACCCACGCCGAGGAGCTCTGGCCCGCGCTCGCCGCCGGCGCCTGCGTCGTACTGCTGCCCGGCGGCGGCCGCACCCTACCGGACCTGCTGAGCGGCCCGGCCGGCGCCGAGGTCACCGTGCTGGACCTGCCGACCGCCTACTGGCACGAACTGGTCCTGCTGGAGGATCAGTTCGCCTGGCCGCCCGCCCTGCGGCTGGTGGTGCTCGGCGGATCGGCCGTGGAACCGGCTCCGCTGGAGCGCTGGCACGCCCGCCACGGCCGGCGGATCCGGCTGGTCAACACCTACGGCCCCACCGAGGCCACCGTGATCGCCACCAGCGCCGAGCTGGACGGCCGCGCGGGCCGCCCGCCGATCGGCCGCCCGCTGCCCGGGGTCCGCTGCCACGTCCTCGACCCGTACCTCGGTCTGGTGCCCGACGGCACCGAGGGCGAACTCTTCCTGGCCGGCGCCGGCCTCGCCCGCGGCTACGCCGGGCGGCCCGACCTGACCGCGGACCGCTTCCTGCCCGACCCGTTCGCCGGTGGCGGCGCCCGGATGTACCGCACCGGAGACCGGGTCCGGCGCCGGCCGGACGGCGAACTCGACTTCCTCGGCCGCACCGACACCCAGGTCAAGCTGCGCGGCTACCGGATCGAACCCGGCGAGGTGGAGCACGCGCTCGCGGCGCACCCCGCGGTCGCCCACGCCGTGGTGCTGGTCCGCGGCGAGCGGCTGCTCGGCTACGCCGTCCCCGCCCCCGGCGAGGCGCCCGGCGTGCCCGAGCTGCTGGAGCACCTCGCCGAACGCCTGCCGTCCTTCATGGTCCCCGCCGGCCTCGCCGTCCTCGACCGGCTGCCACTGACCACGAACGGCAAGCCCGACCTCGACGCCCTGCCCGTGCCGGGCCCGGCCGCCGCCGCGGGCGAGTACCTGGCGCCGCGCACCGACGCGGAGCTGCTGGTCGCCGACATCTGGCAGGAGGTCCTCGGGGTCGAGAAGGCGGGCGCCCTGGACGACTTCTTCGCGCTCGGCGGGGACTCCCTGCGGGTCACCCGGGTCGCCGCCCGGATCCGCGCGTTGGCCGGGCTGGAGATCACCGTCCGCGAGGTCTTCGAGAACCCCGTCCTGGCCACGCTCGCGGACCGGGTGGAGGCCCTGCTGATCGCCGAGATCGACGCCCTCTCCGACGGCGAGGCCGCCGACCGGCTCACCTGAACCACCGACCCCCCCCGAGGAGCACACCATGTTCGCCGTAGTCGTCAACGACGAGGAGCAGTACTCGCTCTGGCCCGCCCACCGCGAGCCGCCCGCGGGCTGGCACGCCGAGGGCACCCGCGGAAGCCGCGAGGAGTGCCTGGCCCGCGTCGCCGAGGTCTGGACCGACCTGCGGCCGCTCAGCGCCCGCCGCTGAACCCCCGCGCCGGGGCACCCGTCCGAACCGGTCGGGTGCCCCGGCGTCGCGCTACCCCGGCCGGTCGCCCCCGGCCGCCGCCCTGATCCGCCGCGCCAGCAGCGCGGCGTCCACCGGGCGGGTGGCGTCGACCCGGTGCACCGTCCCGAGGGCCAGCGGTTCGGCCGTCCGGCTCCAGGCGTCCCAGCGCTCGTCGGAGTCCCGCAGGTCGTCGGAGTCCCGCAGGTCGTCGAGGTGCACCGGGTGCCGGTGCGCGGCCCGCGCGGCCCACCGGTGCCGCGCGATGTGCGGCGGCACATCGCACCAGACCTCCTGGACGTCCTGCGCCCCGGCCCGGGCGAGGCCGGCCACCACGAAGGGCCGGGTGTCCCCGAGCCACGGACTCTCCAGCACGGCGCCGCCGGCCGCGTCGCCCAGCAGCGTCCACAGCGTCTCGGCGGCGGCACGGCCCAGGGCGCTGCTCCACCCGCGCGCGGTGGAACCGGGCGGGGGCCGCAGGCCGAGCGTGTCGGCCAGGGTCTCCTTGACCGCGTCCTTGCTGAACAGCGGAAGGCCCAACTCCTGCGCGAGGGCCCGGGCGAGGGTGGTCTTCCCCGCGCCCGGGAGCCCGTTCACCAGCACCGTGGTCATCCCGCGATGGTAGGGGCGCGGACGCGTCGGCTCAGCCGCAGGCCGCCTCCAGAGCGGCCACGAAGTCCGCCGCCAGCGCCGCGACCACGGGCTCCTCGAAGGCCAGCGCGTTGTACTGCAGCCAGCACCGCAGACCGCCGTCCGGCTGCTCCACCACGGTCAGCTCCGGCACCCCGCGGTCCCCGCCGGGCAGCGGCCACGGGACGGTGCTGCCGCGCGGCAGCTCCCACGGCCCGCAGCTCAGCCCAGGCAGCTGCGCGGGGGCCGCCCAGGCCTCGTACCGCAGCCACGCCGCGAACGGCGCCGCCGGGCTGAACTCGGCGAAGGGGTACAGCTGGTGGTCCAGGGCCGCGGTGGCCGCTCCGCGCAGCCGGTCCAGCAACTCGGCGAAGCCGGGCCCGCCGGAGGCGTCGACCCGCAGCAGCAGGGACTGCACGAAGCACCCCACCGCCCGCTCCGCCTCCGGCCGCGGGCGTCCGGGAACCGGGGTCATCAGCACCAGGTCGGGCCGGCCGCTGCGGGCCGCGAGCAGACCGGACCAGGCCGCCGCCACGGCCAGGAACGGGGTCGCGCCCAGCTCCGCGGCACGCTCGCGCAGCGCGGCCGCCTGCTGGGCGGGCAGCGCGAACTCGTGCCCCCGGGTGAGGACTTCGTCCACCGGACGGCGCCCGGCGAACGGCTCCACGGCCTCCGGCGCCCCGGCGAGCGCGGCCGCGAAGTGCGCCCGGGAGGCCGGCCAGTGCCCGTTGGACCACTCCACCAGCTCCCGGTAGCCGAGGCCGGGCCGCGGCGGCGGCGCACTCCGCCCGCGCCGCAGCGCGGAGTAGAGCACCCCGAGGTCGGCCAGCAGCACCCCGATCGACCAGCCGTCGCTGACCATGTGGTGGACGGCGACCAGCACCACGTGGTCCTCGGCGCCGCGGCTGACCACCAGCAGCCGGGCCATCGGGTCGCGGGCCAGGTCGGTCAGCCGGTCCCGCTCGGCGATCAGCAGCGCGTCGACCTCGGCGTCGCTCGCGCCGGGCGCCGTCAGCAGGGTGATCCGGGCGCTCGGCTGCTCGTCCAGCACGGTGCGCACCACACCCGGCTGCCCGGCCACCGGCTCGAAACGGGTGCGCAGCGCCGGGTGGCGGCGGACGGCCTCGGTGAGGGCCAGGCCGAGCGTCTCGGGCTCCAGCCGGTCCCGGACCCGGAACAGCGCGGTCACCGCGCCGGCGTCCCGGCCGGGCGCCTCGGCCATCCAACGGAGGAAGTTCTCCTGCTGCGAGCTGAGCGGGACGTCGTGCGGCTGGGCCCGCAGCCGGGTCAGGTAGGGGCTGACGGCGGCCGTGGCGGGGCCGTCGGCGGGGGCGGCCGGCGGCCGCCCGGGCCCGTCCAGCCAGGCGGCCTGGGCGCGCAGCGAGGGTCGTTCGAAGACCAGCGCCGTACCGGCCGCCACCGCGAACTCCTCGGTGATCGCGGCGGCCAGCTGGACGGCCCGGAAGGAGTCGCCGCCGAGCGCGAAGAACTCCTCGGCCACGTCGGTGACGGTCCGTGCCAGCAGTCGCCGCCAGATCGCGGCCAGCCGCAGTTCGGTGGGCGTGGCCGGGGGAGCGGCGGGGCCGGCCGGCGTGCCGGGCCGCTCGAACAGCGGGCGCAGCCGGTGCTTGACCACCTTGCCGGACGGGTTGCGCGGCAGGTCGTCCACGAGCAGGATGCGGACCGGCAGTTCGGGCCGGCTCAGCCGGGTGCCGAGGAACAGCCGCAGGCCGTCCAGGTCCACCCCGCCCGGCGCGGGGATCACCGCGGCCACCGGAACGGCCCCCATCACCGGGTGCGGCAGGCCGAGCGCCGCCGCGTCCGCGACCTGCGGGTGCTCGTGCAGCACCTCCTCGATCCGCAGCGTGGAGACCTTCAGCGCACCGGACTTGACGACGTCGCTCTCCCGGTCGACGAGGTACAGGTACCCGTCGTCGTCCAGCCGCCCCAGGTCGCCCATCCGCACCCAGCCGTCCCGGAACACCGCCGGTCCGCCGGCCGGTCCGCCGAGGTAGCTGCGGGCCGGGCCGGGCTGGCGCAGCCACACCTCGCCGACCTCGCCGGCGGGGACCGCCGTGCCCGTGCCGTCGAGCACCCGCAGGTCCGCGGGGTCGGTCGGGCGGCCCACCGAACCCGGGCGGCGGGCGTCCACGACCGCCGAGACCTGCGCGGGGGAGGACTCGGCGGAGGTGTAGGTGTTGACCAGCGTCGCACCGGGCAGCGCGGCACCCAGCGCGGCGGCGACCGGCGCGGGCAGCGCGGCCGCGGAGGAGCTGACCAGCTTCACCCCGGACAGGTCGTACCGCCGCGCGACACCGGAGTTGAGCAGTTCCACGGCCATCGACGGGACCAGGAACACCGTGCCGACGCCGAACCCCTCGACCGCCGCGCCGAACTCCTCGGCCGCGAACCGCGGCAGGCTCAGCACGGTCGGCGCGCCGGTCAGCGCGCCGAGCAGCATCACCTGCCCGGCGTTGGTGCCGATCGGGAAGGCGTGCAGCGCGTACCGCGAGTGCGCGTACGGTCTCGGGCGGGGCCGCAGGACCAGCCCGGCGGTCAGGTTGCCGTGCGCGGCCAGCACGCCCTTGGGGTCGCCGGTGGTGCCCGAGGTGCCGATCGCCTGGGCCGGGTCCTGCGGGCCCACCCGGTGCGGCGCCGCGCCGGGGGCCTGCGGGTGGCGCGCCAGCAGGGCGTCCAGCACCAGGTCCGCGGTGCCGGGCAGTGCGGTGAGCCCCGGGCCGCGCAGGACGGTGCCGGCCCCGGCGAGGGCGGCCAGCCGGGCCGCGTCCTGCTCGGTGAGGTCCTCCCGGACGGGCACCGGCACCCCGCCCGCGTACTGCACGGCGAGGAAGGCCACCGCGTACCGCTCCCACGCGGCGTTCGGGAAGCGCAGGACGACCCGCTGCCCGGGGCGGACCCCGGCGCCGGCCAGCCCGGCGGCCGCACGCAGCGCCTGATCGCGCCACTGCCGGTAGGTGACGGCGCCACCGCCGACCACCTGGAGCGCGACCCGGTCGGGATGGTCGGCGGCCCGGGCGTCGAGCAGGTCGGGGACGGTCAGCGGGGGGTGCTCGACGGGGGCGATGACGGTCTCCAAGGTGCGGCTCCCCGGGCGGGCCGCCGCCCGGCGTGAACTCGGCTGTGCCGTGGGCGCGCTGACGGTTCGTGGCGCCGGCCCGACGGCTCCGCTATGGTCTGGACCAATGCGCGGACCTCGCGAGAGTACGGCCGCAGTGTCGCGCTTGTGTCGCGACTGAACCGGACCATCCGACACCGACCCAGGAGGGCCATGGACGCCCGGACCGCCGAGCCCTGCCCCGCCGGCGAGCACCTCGCCGAACTGCTCGCCCGCCCCGGCCCGTACCGCATCCGGTGGCTGCGCCAGGTCACCCGCGGCACCCCCGACCGGGTCAACCAGGCCGCCGTCGCGCGGGTGCTGGCCCAGTGGCTCTGGCTCAACGGCGAGGCCCCCGAGAGCGAGACCCTGCCCCGGGCGCTGCGCGACCGGGTCTCCCGCGCGCTCGGCGGCCGGCAGTTGTCCGCCGCCACCCTGCGGCTGTTCGCCGCAGCCTTCGCGCTCAGCGAGCAGGACGAGGCCGACCTCTGGACCCTGCTCGACGCCGACCGCCCGGCCCGGCCCTGAACGACGACGGCCGCCCGGCGGAATCCGATTGCGCCCGTTCGCCGGGGGGTGGCATCGTCGCGCCCATGACGACGACAGCAGTGGTGCGACGGCTCGCGGCCGAGGAGTGGACGGGCTACCGCGAGGTGCGGCTGGCCGCCCTCGCCGACGCGCCCGAGGCGTTCGGCTCGACCCTGGCCCGCGAGCAGGCCTTCACCGAGGACGTCTGGCGCACCCGGCTGTCGGCCCGCAACACCCTGGTCGCCGAGCGCGACGGCCGCACGGTCGGCCTGGCCGGCATCGTCGCGGCGGGCCCCGGACGGGCCGAGCTGGTCTCGATGTGGGTGCACCCCGCGGCCCGCGGCCTCGGCGTCGGCGACCAGCTGGTCCGGGCCGCCGTCGAGCGGGCCGCCGAGCTGGACCTGCCGGAGGTGCTGCTCTGGGTCACCGAGACGAACGCGCCCGCCGAGCGCCTGTACACCCGGCACGGCTTCGGCCGGACGGGCGAGGTGCAGCCCGTCGACGAGGAGAGCGACCGCGGCCTGGAGTTCGCGATGCTGCGCCCCGCCGCGGGCTGAACGGGCGCCGAGGCGCCGTCAGGCGGTATTCGGCCCTGGGGATCCGCGGTACGGCCGTTGGCGCCAAGCGCTCGATCACGGCAGTCGGCTGCGGGTCTCGGCGTTCGGGTGGGGGAACGCGTCTTCGGGCTGGCGGATGCGGGTGGGATTGGACCGCAGCGGCAGGCCGTCGTCCACCGCGCCTCCCCGGCCCCGGCACCATGCCGGCCACCGCTGCCGGCCAGGACCCGGACGCGGCCTCCGCCTCCGCTCGGGGCACGGCCAGTGAGCTGGTCCTCATCCTGCACGACCGCATCCCGATCAACTCCCTGAAGCTCGACGGCGACCGACGCCTCTTCGAGCAGCTCAGCGCCTGGGACCGGATGAGCAGGACGTGACGACGCGCCACCTCGTGGGCCCCGGGGCATGCCGCCCGTGCGCTTGGGACCCGGGGTCCGCTCCAGCCTCAGGCGGCCCGGCCGGAAGGCCGCGATGTCCTCGACCCGCTGCAACGCGCCCTTGACCGCGGTACCGGTTGTCCGGGTCCTGGTGGGTGCGCGGGGTACCCGGGCGGGTGGTCGGGTGCGCGAGGTGCCCGACACGCGCGGGCCCGGGGCGGAGAACCGTTTCACCCGATTGGTCCCGCTCTAGGGTGATCCCGTCCTCCTCGTCCCGACGGGAAAGAGAGCTCGCTCCGCCATGCGCATCCGCACCACCGCTGCTGTCGCCGCAGCCGCCCTGGCCCTCCTGTGGTCCGTCCCCGGCCATGCGGTCGCCGCCCAGGGCACCTTCGCGTACACCTACGTCAACGAGCTCGGCCTGCGGACGACCGGCGAACTCGTCGATCCGGCGGACCGGGTCTGCATCGGCGTACCCGAGGGCGGCAGCGGACGCGGCCTGCCCGCCTTCGCCCCGGACAACCGCACCGACTCCCCGGCCGTGCTCTACCTGGAGGCGGACTGCACCGGCGCGACCCACCTGCTCGCGCCGGGCCGGCAGCTGAGCGACCGTCTGCTGCTGAGGTCGGTGCGCTTCCTCTCCTGACCGGCCCCGCCCCGCCGCGGGCCGGTCCCGCACGGCCGGCCCGCAGCGGCTCGCCGCCTCAGGAAGCGCGGCGCGGCGCCGCCCGCCGGGCGGTTGCCTTCTTCGCCGGTGCCTCGGCCCCCGCCGACGCCGCCGCCTTCGTGGCGCCCTTCTTCGCCGGACCCTTCTTCACCCCGCCCTTCCCGGCCGGCTTCGCGGCGCTCTTCGCGGTGGTCGTCGTCGCAGCCCCCGTCCCGGCGGCCCCCTCGGGTGCCGCCTCCGCCGGCGCGGCGCCCCTGCCGTGCACCTCCTTGGCCGCCTTCACGCTGCTGCGCAGCACCGCCATCAGGTCGATCACCTCGGCGCCCGCCGTCGCGGCCGGCTCCTCCCCGTGCGGGGTCTCCACCCCGGACAGCTTGGCCTCGATCAGCTGCTCCAGCGCCTGCTGGTACTCGTCGTGCAGCGCGGACAGGTCGAAGTCCTCCGACAGGGTGTCCATCAACGAGCGGGCCATCCTCAGCTCCTGCGGCCGCACCGCCACCGACTCGTCCGGCGCGCACCCCTCCGCCGACCGGACCTCGTCCGGCCACAGGCAGGTCTGCAGCACCAGCGCGTCGCCGCGCACCCGCAGCACCGCCAGCGACTCCCTGGTCCGCATGGTGACCTTGGTGACGGCGATCTGCCCGGACTCCAGCAGCGCGTCGCGCAGCAGTACGTACGGCTTGGCGGGCGCCTTGTCGGCGGTCGACACGTAGTAGGCCCTGGCCAGCATCATCGGGTCGATGGAGTCGGCCGGGACGAAGGCCAGCACGTCGATGATCTTCTTGCTGGGCAGCGGCAGCTCCGCCAGGTCGGACTCCTCCAGCACCACCCGGCGCCCGTCGGGGGCCTCGTACCCCCTGACCACCTCGCCGTACGGGACCTCGACGCCCTCCGCCTCGCAGAAACGCTTCAGCCGGATCCGCGAGCCGTCCTTCGCGTGCGTCTGGTGCAGGGTCGGACCGCTGTGCTCCTCGGTCGCCGCGTACAGCTGGACGGGCACGCTGACCAGCCCGAACGTGATGACGCCCTTCCAGGTGACCTGTGGCATGACCCATCCCTTTCGCGGGGATCTACCACGGTATGCCGGAGCGCCAGGTCACGGAAGTCGAGGGCCGCCGCCTGGTCCTCTCCCACCTCGACAAGGTCCTGTGGCCGGTCACCGGCTGGACCAAGGGCGAGGCCCTCTACTACTACGCCCAGGTCGCCCCGGCGATGCTGCCGCACCTGCGCCGCCGCCCGGCGACCTTCCTGCGCTTCCCCTCCGGGATCGGCGAGGAGGGCTTCTTCGCAAAGAACCCGCCGCCCGGCCTGCCCGACTGGGTCCCCACCGTGACCGTCCCCACCCACGAGGGCCCGAAGGAGCGGGTCACGGTGGACGACCTCGCCACCCTGATGACGGTCGGCAACGGCTACGCCCTGGAGCTGCACGTCCCGCAGTGGACGGCCGACAGCGGCCACGCCCACCACGACCGGCTGGTCGTCGACCTCGACCCGGGCCCCGGCGCCGACCTCGTCCAGTGCTGCCGGGTCGCCCTGCTGATCCGCGAGCGGCTCGCCGCCGACGGCCTGCGTGCCCACCCCAAGACCTCCGGCAGCAAGGGCCTGCACCTGTACGCGGCGCTGCGCCCCGCCCCCGCGAAGGCGGTCGGCGCGTACGCCCGGGCGATGGCCGAGCGGCTGGCCGGCGACCACCCGGACCTGATGGTGTCCCGGATGGCGAAGGCGGTGCGCCGCGACCGGGTCTTCGTCGACTGGTCGCAGAACGCGACGGCCAAGACCACCGCCGCCGCCTACACCCTGCGGGCGACCCCGGTGCCCGGGGTGTCCACCCCCGTGACGTGGGCGGAGATCGAGGCCTGCACCCGGGCCGAGGACCTGGCCTTCACCCCCGACCAGGTCCTGGAGCGGGTCGCCGAGCACGGCGACCTGCTGGCCCCGCTGCTGGAGGAGGCCGACCCGCTGCCCGGGTGAGCGGCCGGGGCGCCCGGGCCGGTCAGCCGGCTTCGGTGGCCGCGGGCTCCTCGGCGGGCTCGGCGATCAGCGCGGTGGCGACCCGGTGGAAGCCCGCCCGGGCGTAGACCCGGGCCACGGCTTCGTCGCCGGCCGACAGGAAGACCGTCGAGGCGCCGCGGGCGCGGGCGTCGGCCACCAGGCAGGCCGTGACCGCCAGCGCCAGGCCCCGGCGGCGGGCGGCCGGGAGGGTGCCGACGCCGACCACCTCGGTGACCCCGTCCACCGGCTGGTGCATTCCCGAGCAGAGCGCCGAGCCGTCCGCGTCCAGCGCGGCGGCCGTCACGGTCAGCCCGGCCCGCATCCGGTCCGCGACGCGTTCCAGGGTGCCGTCGGTCAGCAGCTCCGCCGTGGCGGTGACCAGCTCGGCCCGGCCGGCCGCGCCGACCCCGGTGCCCGGCTCGGCGAACGCCAGCCGCGGTACCGCCAGCGCGGCGGCGAGTTCGGGCGCGTCCGGGCCGATCAGCCGTACGGCGGGGTCGGTCGGGAGCACGGGCGCGTCCGGGTCGAGCGCCATCAGCGGGTGCGCGTTCACGGCCAGCCCGCCGGCTTCGACCGCCTCCCGCAGCCCGGGCGCGTTCTCGGCCACCCACTCGAAGCTCTCCGGGACGCCCAGCTCCCGCTGGCGGGCCCGGACCCGCTCGACGTCCGCGGCCGTGGCGGGCGGGCCGTCCCAGCCGAGCGTCGGGCGGGCGTAGTACCCCCAGCCCTCCCCGTCGCGGACGAACAGGGTCAGCGGCCCGAAGTCCTCGGTCCGGGCCGCGGAGCGGGGGACCGCGTCGTAGTAGCGCTCGATCCGGGCGAGCAGGTCATTGGTGTCGGTCGTGGTGAAGTGCACAGCGCATCCAAGCAACCGCGGCCCGTTCGCGCCACCGGTTTGAGCGACCCCGGTCCGGTTGTCGCCCGGTGACTCACCGGTCGGGCGTGCCCGGGTCCGCGAGGCCGTCGATGTACTGGTCGGCGAGTTGCACCCGGTACCGGACGTGTCGGGTGCGGCCGTCCGCGGCGTACTGGGTGAGGTCCACCGCGTCGCCCGCGCAGGCGGCGGACCATCGCACCGGCACGGCGGGCCCGCGGAACACCGGGTCGGCGGCCGGGTGCTCCCCGGCCCACCGGTCGAGGCGCAGGTTGAGCTCGGGCGTGAGGTACAGCGCCCGGATCTCGGACGGGGTGCGGCCGGTGGGCCCCTCGCCGAGCACGGCGTCGCGGTAGGCGCCGACGAACTGGACCACCAGGGCCTTCCCGCAGTCGGGCACCGGGGCCGGCGTCCCGCCGGCCGTCCCGCCGGTCGGGACGGGGGCCGCGGCGAGGGCCAGGGCGGCGAGGGCTGCGGCGGCGAGCGGCTGCTTCAAGGATCCTCCGGAGGGCTGGCGAGGCGGACTTCCCGTCAGCCCTGCCCACCGCCGGGCCGGGCGAACCCCGGCCGGGTGCGCGGCCGGCGGTGCAGGCCCTTGTGGCGGTACATCAGCGCGGCCGCCAGCAGCCCGATGCCCAGGCCGACCGCGGCCGCGCCGCCCAGGGCGAGCGGCAGTCCGGCGTCGCCGCCGCCGGTGTGCGCCAGGTCGGAGGCCGGCGCGGCGGCCGGGCTGCCGGAGCCGGTGACCGGGGCGGCCACCGCACTGGCCGACGGGCTCGGTGCGGGGCTCGCGGCGCTCGCCGGGGTCGGCCCCGTCCTGGTCCGGGAGGACGCCGGTGCGGGCGAGTAGGAGTAGTCCGGCAGGACGGCACCGACCTGGAACCCGGCCCGGTCGTCGGCGGCGGAGGCGTCCGCGCCGGCCGGTGCGGCGGACAGCGCCGCGGTGCCCGTCCGGTGGTCGAACAGCTCGGTGGGCTCGACCCGGAAGGTGAAGGTCTCGCTCTCGCCCGGGTGCAGGGTCCTCGTGGGGGTGCAGGTGTACCCGGAGGCGGCGCCCGCGGTGGGCGCGCAGCCCGCGGGCGCCTCGGCCACCCGGAGTCCCTCGGGGAAGGTCAGCAGCAGCAGGACGGGCGTGCCCGCCGGGTCCCCGGGCGCGACGGGCACGTCACCGGCGTTGCGGACGCCGAAGCCGGCCTCGGTCCGGCTCCCGAGCGTGGTCGCGACGTCGGGGGCGACCACCGCGAGGTCGCGCACCCGGCCGGTCTCCAGGTTGCCGTACACCGTGGCGCCGCCGTACTCGACGCCGGACGGCGCGGGCTCGGCCGTCAGCACCAGGGCCGGTCCGGTGCCGCGCCGGGAGATCGCCGGGTCGCCGGCCAGTGCCCGGTCCTGCCGGCCGCCCCTGACGTCGACGCCGTACTCGAAGCGGGAGTTGGGCGGGTTCCCGCCGTCCTGGGGTGCGAGGACCACCGGTACGGCGGGCCGCAGGGCCTCGCCGGGGTGCACCACCAGGTCGTCGAACCGGCACAGCACGTACGAGTCCGGTGCCACCGGGTACAGGCAGTTGCCGTAGCTGCCACCGATGCCGAAGCCCGGCCGCTGCGCGAAGTACAGCACGACGCCGTCGGCGTCCCGGTCGCCCCGGTTGACGAAGCCGGTGTCGACCGGCGTCGGGCCGCCCACCGTGGTCCGGGCGGGCAGCTGACGGGCGGCCAGGTCGGGGCCGTCGGCCACCTTCACGGTGGTGCGCGGCGTGCCGGAGTGCCCGCCCTCGGCCGCGCCGGCGGCCGTGACCCGGTACGAGAGCGAGCCCGTCGCGCCGAGCGCCGCGCCGGCGGTGGCCCGCACGCCCAGGCGGAGGGTGGTGGCGGCGGGCACCTCGCCGAGCGTGCAGAGCGCCTGAAGGTGTGCGGCGTCGGTGAAGGCGCACTGGGCGGGCAGCCGGAGCTCGGCGACCTTGGCGAGCGCGCGCCCGTCGACGGCCACCTGAACCCCGGTCAGGGTGGCGCGGTTGTCGAGGCTGTGCACGAACAGGACCAGGTCGTGGAAGGCGGGATCGCCCGGCGCCACCTGCTGGTCCACCGGAGTCGGGTACTGCACCTCGAAGGCGGGCCTGTCCTGGGCGGCCCCCGCGGGCGCCGCCACCGTCGTCACCATCGCGGCGGCGGCTGCCGCCAGCGCCCCGCGGACCCGCAATCCGGCCAAATCCGGCTCCCCCGTCGAACGTGCGATCCAAAGGTCTAGATCCAACCATTCCGCCGCCCTCCGGGCCAATTCGCCCGGGGCCCCGCCGCGGCCGGTCCGCCGGCCGGACTGCCGGCCGGACTGCCGGCCCGTCCGCCGGTCAGTCCGCGCGGTCGGTCGGGGGCGGCCGCCGCGCGACGGCGAGACCGTAACCGGCGGCGATCGCCAGGCCGGCCGAGGCCGCCGCCAGCAGCGGCACCTGGGGCGCCCAGCCGGCGTCCAGCATCAGCGCCCCGAGCACACCGCCGCCGAACATCGACCCCAGTGCCGCCGTGCGGCGCAGCACCGGACGGCCCCCGCCGGCCGGCGCCGCACCGCTCAGCAACGCGGTGAGGGTGCGGGTGGCGATGGTGGTGGGAAGGTCCGGGACGTGGGCCCGCAGGGTGGTGACGTTGCGCAGGCCCATCGCCACGGCGGTCGCCGCCACCACCGCGAGATGGCGCGGGGAGGGGTCGTCACCGGTCGGCGGGAGGTCCCACGCCGCGGCCGCGGCGGCGCCGAGCAGCAGGGACTCCACCACCAGGCCCACCAGGAACCACCGGTGGCGCCGGGCGTCCACCCGGGCCTCGACCGCCGCCCCCGCCACCACACCGACGGTGAAGCCGCCGAAGGAGACGGCCGACGCCAGGGCGGACAAGCCCCGCGCCCCGGCCACGCCGAATGCCAGGAACAGCAGATTGCCCGTCATCACCGCGGTGAAGACGTGCCCGAGCGCAAGGAAGCAGACCGCCTCGATCAGCCCGGTGGTCACGGTCAGCCCGACCAGCGCCGCGCTCAGCCCGGGGCCCCGACGCAACTCCACCGCGGCTCCCTCCGGCGCCCCCGCAGCGGCGGAGCATCCGCCGGCCACCCACCGCTACCACGGGCCACCCGCCGCGCCCGCGCCGGCGGGGCTGCGCCGGCCGGGTCGTTCAGCCGCCCGGGGGAGCGGCCGGGCGCCGGGTCCGGCCCGGCTCACGGCGGCCGGCTCACCGCTCCGGCCGGTGCAGGGCGACGAACGCCCGCCCGTGCGAGCTCCACCGCTCGGCCTCGGTCAGTCCGGCCGCCGTCGCAGCCGTCCGGACGAGTGCGTCGGCGCCCAGCCGGGCCCAGGCGAACGGCGGGCCGAGGCGGCCGTGCGGGCCCTCCACCCGGACGGTCAGCCGCTCGTCGGTGGGGCGGGGTTCGACCTCGACCAGCAGCCGGCCGCCGGGGCCGAGCAGTTGGGCGGAACGCCGCAGCAGCGTGGCCGGGTCGCCGCCGATGCCGAGGTTGCCGTCGGCGAGCAGGGCGGTGCCCCAGCGGCCCTCGCCGGGCAGCCGCTCGAAGACGGACCGGCACAGGGCGAGTCCGCCGATGGCGGCGGTACGGTCGACGGCCGCCCGGGTGACGTCCACGCCGAGGGCCGGGACACCGAGGGACAGCAGTTCGGCGACCAGGCGGCCGGGGCCGCAGCCGATGTCCAGGGCGGGTTCGGCGGAGTCCAGGCAGCGCAGCAGCAGGCCGTGGTCGGCACCGGCCGCGGGGCCGCACCACCGGTCCACCTCCAGCGGCCGGCGGCTGCCGTCCGCGCCCCGCAGCCAGAGCGGGCCGCGGCCGGTCCGCATCGCCTCCGCGAACGGGTCGTCGACCCAGGGCCGTACCGCGGTCGTCATCGGCGGGCCGCCCTCTCGCTGGGCGCGGCGCTGCGGTCGGGGCAGAACGCCCGCCAGCGGGCCGCGAACCGGCCGTCGGGCGCCGCACGGGCCACCGCCTCGGCGTCCTCGGCGGTGTCCACGTCCACCAGCGTCGGCAGGTGGCAGACCGTCAGGCCCGCCGCCACGGTCCGGGCGAGCAGCTGCGCCCCGGTCCGCGCGGTCGACATCTCGACGCCGACCAGCAGCCGGCGGGCCAGCCCGGGGGTGGGCCGGGCCAGTCCCAGCGCCCAGAACCCGCCGTCGGCCGCCGGTCCGTACCAGGCGTCCACGCCGGGGCGCCGGGCGGCGGAGAGCGGCTCGGCCAGGGTGGCGGCGGTCAGCTGCGGGGTGTCCATGCCGACGAGCAGTGCCGGCCGGTCGGGCGGCGCCAGTGCGAAGGCCGCGGCGAGCCGCGCGTCCAGCCCGCCGGTCACCTGCGGTGCGACCTCCCAGCCGGGCGGGAGCCAGCGGCCGGGCCGCCCGTCCAGGACGACCAGCCGGCGTCCGGCCGGGATCAGCGAGAGGGTGGCCAGGGTGTCCGCGAGCGCGGCTTCGGCCAGCGCGGCGGCCTGCTCGGGGCGGTACACGGGGGTGAGCCGGGTCTTCACCCGGCCGGGCAGCGGCTCCTTGGCGATCACCAGCAGGGTGGGCGGCGGCGCCGCCAGCACCGCACGCATGTCCCGGACCGCCCGCACGGTGCCGCGCACCGTCCCGGTCACCTTGGACCGCCCGGCCCGCGGCCGGTAGTCCACCGGGCGCTCGGCGATCCGCATCCCGGCGGCAGCGGCGGAGAGCACCGCCTCCAGCGGGTAGCCGGAGCGGCGGTCGCCCAGTCCGAGCGCGAGCAGGCGCTCGCGCCGGGCCGCCCGCATCGGGCCGAGGTCGTGCAGGGGCGCGCCGGTGCGGGCGCGCAGCCGGCGGGCCAGTTCGGCGTTGGCCAGCCGGGCGTGCGGTGGCCAGGCGCCCGGGGCGGTCGGTCGGCGGCGGCCGAGCACCAGGTCCGCGGTGCCGTCCAGCACCGGGCCGGTCACCCGGGCGAGCTGGGCCGGATCGAGGGAGCCGTCGCAGTCCATGAAGCAGACCAGGTCGGCGGTGGCGGCCAGCAGGCCGGCGTGGCAGGCGGCGCCGAAGCCCCGGCGCGGCTCGGTCACCACGGTGGCGCCGAGCGAGCGCGCCAGCTCGGCGGAGCCGTCCGAGGAGCCGTTGTCCACCACGATGGGTCGCAGGCCGGGCGGCATCCGCCCGAGCACCCAGGGGAGGGCGGCGGCCTCGTCCAGGCAGGGCAGCACCACGTCGACGGAGAGGGTAGGAGTGGTCACCCGGCTCAAGCTACCGACCGGAATGCGGACAATTGCCGCATCGGTGCCTTACGGAAGTCGTACGGACCGCCCCGGTGGTCCGGCCCGCCCCCCGGGGTTTCCTATCCTCGACGACGTGACCGATACTCCTCCCACCGCCTGCGTCCTCGTGGTCGACGACGACCCCACCGTCGCCGAGGTCGTCACCGGCTACCTGCAGCGCGCGGGTTTCCGGGTCGACCGGGCCGCCGACGGCCACCAGGCCCTCGCCGCGGCCGCCGAACACCGCCCCGACCTGGTGGTCCTCGACCTGATGCTGCCCGGGATCGACGGCCTGGAGGTCTGCCGCCGGCTGCGGGCCACCGAGGCCGGCGCCCGGCTGCCGGTGGTGATGCTCACCGCCAAGGGCGAGGAGGCCGACCGCATCCTCGGCCTGGAGCTCGGCGCCGACGACTACGTCACCAAGCCGTTCAGTCCGCGCGAACTGGTGCTGCGGATCCAGTCCGTGCTGCGCCGGACCGCCCTGGCCCCGGCCGCCGGCGGGCTGCTCACCGCCGGTGACCTCACGCTCGACCAGCAGGCCCGCCGGGCCCGCCGTGGGGAGCGCGAACTCTCGCTCACCCTGCGCGAGTTCGACCTGCTGGCCTTCCTGCTCCGGCACCCCGGCACCGCCTTCGGGCGGGAGGAGCTGATGCAGCGGGTCTGGGGCTGGGAGTTCGGCGACCTGTCCACCGTCACCGTCCACGTCCGCCGGCTGCGGGAGAAGATCGAGGACGACCCGGCCGCACCGGTGCTGATCAGCACCGTCTGGGGCGTCGGCTACCGCTTCGACCCGGTGAAGGGCTGAACCACCGTGAACGACCTGCTGCTCATCGCCCTGTTCGCCGCCCTCGGGGCGTGCTCGGCCGGCCTGCTCGGCTGGCCGGTGGTGCGGCTGCTGCGCCGCCGCTCGCTCGCGCTCTCGCTGTTCATCGTCGCGCTGGTGACGGTGCTCGCCATGACGGCGGGGACGCTGGCGGTCGCCCAGGCGATGTTCCTGTCCCACCACGACCTCGGGGTGGTGATCACGGTGACCTCGATGGCCGCCGTGGTCTCGCTGGTCACCGCCGCGCTGCTGGGCCGCCAGGTGGTGGCGGGCAGCCGGGCGCTGACCGTGGCCGCCCGCACGGTGGGCAGTGAGGAGGGGTTCTCCGCCCCGCGCCGTCCGCTCGGCTCCGAGCTCGCCGAGCTGAGTGCCGAACTCGCCGCCACCAGCGCCCGGCTGGCCGAGTCCCGGCGGCGCGAACAGGCCCTGGAGCACTCCCGCCGGGAGCTGATCGCCTGGATCTCGCACGACCTGCGGACCCCGCTGGCCGGGCTCCGGGCGATGGCCGAGGCCCTGGAGGACGGCGTCGCCGAGGACCCGGCCCGTTACCTGGTGCGGATCGGCACGGAGGTGGACCGGCTCACCGGCATGGTCGACGACCTCTTCGAGCTGTCCCGGATCCAGGCCGGCGCACTCGCCCTCTCGCCCGCCCGGGTCTCGGTCTACGACCTGGTCGGCGACGCGATCGCCGGGGCCGACCCGCTGGCCCGGGAGCGCGGGGTCCGGCTGGAGGGGGCGGAGGTCGCCGCCGAACCGATCGAGGTGGACGGCCGGGAGATCACCCGGGTGCTGGCCAACCTGCTGGTCAACGCGATCCGCTGCACCCCGGCCGACGGCGTGGTCGCGGTCGCCGCCCGCCGGGAGGCCGACGAGGTGCTGGTCTCGGTCACCGACGGCTGCGGCGGCATCCCCGAACCCGACCTGACCCGGGTCTTCGAGACCGGCTGGCGCGGCGGCAGCGCCCGTACCCCCCGGCCGGCCGAGGCCGCCCTGCCGGGCCCGCACCACGGGGACACCGGCGCGGGGCTCGGCCTCGCGATCGTCCGCGGCATCGTGGAGGCGCACGCCGGGCGCGCCAGCGTCCGCAACGTCACGGGCGGCTGCTGCTTCGAGATCGCCCTGCCGTCCGCGGCGGCCGTGGGCTGAGCACCCCAGGGCCGCGGCACAGGGCCTCGACGGGGATGTCCGACCGGACGGCTAGGTTCCTGCCATGGGAATCTCACTGTCGGTCGGCATACTCCACTCCGTGGCGGGCAGCGACCGCGAAGGCCTCCGGTACCACCGGGAGGCGTTCACCCGGCTGCACGAGGCGCTGGCGGCGCAGGGCATCGACTGGCGCGAACCGGAGCCCGCCGAGAGCGCCGACGCACCCCGCCACTACGCCGGCTTCCCCGCCCGCCACCTGACACACCTGCGGCGCAGCTACGTCCTGCACCGGTGGGAGGAGCCCGTCACCCCGGCCCTCACCTGCGACCCCGCCCAGTACGCCCGCGACCTGCGGTGGATCGAGGACGAGACCTCGATGCTCTCCTCCCACCTGCTCTGCCACTCCGACACCGCCGGCTACTACCTGCCGGTCGACCTCGACGACCCGCTCTTCCTGCCCGCCGGCGCCGGGGTCGACGGCGGTGGCATCGTCGGATCGAGCCGGCGACTGCTGGCCGAACTCCGCAGCTTCGCACCCGCGATCGGCGTGCGGCTCGACCCCGACGGCACGCTCGGCGCGGAGGAGTCCGCCCGGCTCGCCGCCCACTCCCCGGACGACCCGTTCCAGGCCGAGGCCTTCGCCTGGCTGCACCTCCACCTCGCCTGCCGGGCGAGCCTCGCCTCCGGCCACGCCGTCGTCCTCCACTGACCGGCGCCGACCACCGCCGACGGGGGCGTCAGGCGCGCAGCGCGGACAGCCGGCGCAGGGACTCCTCCGCGCCGGCGAGCACCGAGACGTGCCCCTCCCCGGGGAGCAGCCGGAGCTCGGCGGCGCGGCAGCGCCGGGCCATCGACCGCGTCCGGCTGATCGCCGGCTACGGCGTCAACTTCGACCTCCAGCACGTCCTGGTGAGCCGGGACAACTTCGCCCTCTCGGTCCACAACACCGCCGAGCGCGACGGCGTGGTGCTCGACGAGTACCTGGCCACCGTCTGCTCCGTGCGGGACGGCCGGATCGGCGCGATCGAGACCTACCTCTCGGACGTGCCGGGCATGGACGCCTTCTTCGTGTGAGCCCCGCCACCGGTCGCCCGTCCCGCCGACGCTGGACGACCGGCCGCACCCCCTCCCGCCGAGGGGCGAGCCCCACCCGCTACCGCTTCACGCACCCGGAGGCGGCCGGCGCCGTCCCGGTCCCGTGGGCGGTGAGGCCGAGCTGCTCCTCGCCCACCGTCGTGCGGACATCGACCAGGATCGTGCTTCCCTCGTCGAGGCGCAGCGTGAAGAGCGGATCGAGCGTCATGAGGAGCTCGAAGTCCGCGCGGTCCGACTCGGACGGCGGAGGATCGAGGACGGCGCCGCCCGCCCACCCGTCACCGAGGGCGTGAGCGGTGACCCGCACGCCGAGCCGGGCCAGACAGGTCGATCGATCGGCCCACCACTCAAGCGTGGCGGTCCCTTCCCAACGGTCCATGCCGCCGGTATCGCCATGTCGACCGTCCATCACTGGACGCGCTCGGCGATGGCCCGGGCGCACTCCATCGACTCCGTACGCGTGGTGTCCACCTCCAGGTCGTAGGCCACGCCCCGGTGGACCACCTCCGCCTGGGACACGGCCATCCCGACGATCCGATCGCCTCGCGCGACCTCACGGCCCGCCGCAACGGAGCCGTCGCACCTGACACCGACCCACAGCACCGGCAGGTCGCCCAGCGCCGTCCGCCACCGCCGCTGCGACTCCGTGCCGCCGAGGAAGACCTCATCGACGATGACCCGGGCGCCCGACCGCGCCATCGCGGCAACCCCCTCGATCCACGCCGCCTCCAACCGCCGGAACTCCGGCCCGACGACCACCTCCCCGTCCGGGGCGAAGTCGATCCCGCCGTCGGCCGTCCGCATGGACGCCGGCATCGCGTCCACCAGGGTGTCCGTCCCGAGCGCCAGCCACGGGCCCGGCAGGACAGCCTGCAGACATCGAACGATCCCGGACTTCCCCGAGCTGGAACCACCGTTGAGGACGATCACCTGGGTCATCATCACGCCACGGTAGGCGCACCCGGGGCGACGCCCGAAACGGATTTCCGTGCGTCGCAACGAGGAGCATCCCCGCCCGTCACCGCCGGTCGCCGCGTACGGGGCCGCGGTCAGGACTGCCGGGTCAGCCGGCTGTTCGCGAAGCCGTCCTGCTTCAGTTCCAGGGTGCCGTCCGGGCCGAGCTCGAAGGTGAGCGGCGCCGAGACCTCCGGGGTGCAGCCGGGGTTGGTGGTGGTGAGGGTCTCCGAGACGACGACGGACTGCTCGGAGGCGGAGACCAGGACGGAGGTCTCGCCGCACTGGACGCCGGGCGCGGCCCCGGTGGTGGCCGCGTGGCCGACGGTGTCGCCGACCTGGCCCTGGACGAGCTGGATCCGGTACGTCGAGACGGCGCCGGACTCCTGGGTCACCTCGCCCTGCCAGGTGCCGAGGTAGCCCTCGGGGACGGCGCCGGCGGGCTCGGCGCTCCCCTCCGCCGAGGCGTTGTCCTGGCCGGCGGCGCCACCGCCACTGCCGTCGCTCGCCTCCGCGGAGTCGCCCGCCTGCGCCGAGTCGCCCGCCTCATTGGAGGCGCTCTCGGACGGCTGCGCCCCGCCGCTCGCGCCCGGGGTGCCCGGGCCGTGGCTGAGCCAGAACGTCAGCCCGGCGGTGAGGACCAGCGCGAGTACCACGCCGCCCACCGCAACCGCCCGCCGCCGGCCGGCGCCCGCGAGCCGGCCGGTTCCCCCTGCCGGTCCGGGGCCGGCGACCGTCCCACCCGAAGCCCGCCCGCCGGCCGGCCCGTCGAGCTCGGTGGCCGGCCCGTCCAGCTCGGTCGGCGGCCCGTTCAGCTCGGTGGCCGGCTCGGCCTCCGCCGGCCGCCCGGCCGGTTCGCGGGTGGCCTCGGCGTCGAGGCCGAGCAGCTCGACCGCCAGCCGGGCGACGGACTCGGAGACCGCCGGTGGCAGCCAGCCGGCCTGCCCGAGGCGGACGGTGTCGCCGGTGGCGGCGGTCAGCCGGTCGCGGACCTGTTCCGGCGTGGGCCGGTCGGCCGGGTCCTTGGCGAGGCAGGCGGCGACCAGCTCGCGCAGGTCGCCGTCGAGCGCGCCCAGCTCGGGCGGCTCGTGCACCACGCGGTAGATGAGCGCGGCGGCGCTCAGGCCCTCGCCGAAGGGGGCGGTGCCGGTGGCCGCGTAGGCGAGGACCGCGCCGAGCGAGAACACGTCGCCGGCCGGTCCCGGAGTCCGGCCCTGGGCCTGCTCGGGGGACATGAAGCCGGGGGAGCCGACGACGAAGCCGGACCGGGTGAGCACGGTCGCCGCGTCCAGCGCGCGGGCGATGCCGAAGTCGATCAGCTGCGGTCCGTCCAGCGCCAGCAGGACGTTGGACGGCTTGACGTCGCGGTGCACCAGCCCGAGGGCGTGCACGGCGGCGAGCGCGTCGGCCAGGCCCGCGCCGAGCGTCCGCACGGCGCCGGCCGGCAGCGGCCCGAACTCCCGGACGGCCGCGCCGAGGGCCGGCCCGGCCACGTACCCGGTGGCGACCCACGGGTGGGCGCCTTCGGTGTCGGCGTCGAGGACCGGGGCCGTCCACCGGCCGCCGACCCGGCGGGCCGCCTCGACCTCCTGGCGGAACCGGCTGCGGAACTCGGGGTCGGCGGCGTACTCGCCGTGCACCACCTTGACGGCCACCGTGCGGCCGCCGGCCGTCCGGCCGAGGTAGACCCGTCCCATGCCGCCGGCGCCGAGCCGCCGCAGCAACCGGTAGTCGCCGATCTGCTGCGGATCCCCTGCGACCAGTGCTTCCATGCCCACCCCGCCCCTGTTCCGGACCGTCGCCGGTCCCTTGCCGGGACGACCGTACCGGGTGCGGGCGGCCCCGTGCCCACCGGAGCGGGGATCGGCGCCCTCACCGCCCGGAGCTGCCCGGACCGTCACGCAATGCTGCCCCCGCGAACTCCGCCATCCCCGCGGCGAAGCCCACCCGGGGCAGCCAGCCGAGCTCGGCCCGCAGCCGGGTGGAGTCCGCCGTGACGTGCCGGACGTCCCCCAGCCGGTACTGACCGGTGACCACCGGCTCGGGCCCGCCGGACGCGTGGGCGAGCTCCCGGGCCATCTCGCCGACCGTCCGCACCTCGCCGCTGCCCACGTTGTACGCCCGCGCGCTGCCCGGCGGGCGCCCGGCGACCGCGGCGAGGGCGGCCAGGTTCGCCGCCGCGACGTCCGCCACGTGCACGAAGTCCCGGCGCTGACCGCCGTCCTCGAAGACCCGCGGGGCCTCGCCCCTGGCCAGCGCCGACCGGAACAGCGAAGCGACCCCCGCGTACGGCGTGTCGCGGGGCATCCCCGGCCCGTACACGTTGTGGTAGCGCAGCGTCAGCACCCGTCCCCCGCAGGCCCGCGCCCATGCGGAGGCCAGCAGTTCCTGGGCCACCTTGGACGCCGCGTACACGTTCCGCGGGTCCACCGGCGCGTCCTCGCCGACCAGCCCGGGGGCCAGTGCCGCACCGCAGACCGGGCAGGGCGGCTCGAACCGGCCGCCGTCCAGATCGCCGACCCGGCGCGGTCCGGGCGCCACCGCGCCGTGCGCCGGGCAGCGGTAGGTCCCCTCGCCGTACACCACCATCGACCCGGCCAGCACCAGGTTCCGCACGCCCGCCCGGGCCATCGCCGAGAGCAGCACCGCCGTGCCGAGGTCGTTGCAGCCCACGTACCCGGGCGCGTCGTCCAGGTCCAGCCCCAGGCCCACCATCGCCGCCTGGTGGCAGACGGCGTCCACGCCCCGCAGCTCCTCCTCGACCAGCGCGGTGTCGCGCACGTCGCCCCGCCGGAACCGGACCTCCGGTGGCAGCCGCGGCGCCCGGCCCGCGGGGTGGACGGCGGGCAGCAGGGCGTCCAGGACCCGCACCCCGTGCCCGGCCTCGACGAGCTGGGCCGCGATCCGCGACCCGATGAACCCGGCGCCGCCGGTGAGCAGAATCTCCATGCCCACGACGCTAGGGCCCACCGGGCGCCCCGGCGGCCCGCGGCGACGGACCGTCAGGACTCCGTAAGACCGGCCGTGGCACCGCCTCCGCGCGCCCGGCCGCGTAGGCTCTCGCCATGCGAGTGATCACCGATCTCGACCGCAAGCTCTTCAACCGGGTCGCCCTGAGCCGGCTGCGCGGCGCCCACCCCGTGCTGCCCCGGCTCACCAGGGCCGCCAACCACGGCGTGCTCTGGTTCGGTGCGGCCGCGGCGCTGGCCGCCACCGGCGACCGCACCGCCCGCCGCGCGGCGCTGCGCGGGGTCGGCGCCCTGGCGCTGGCCTCCGCGACGGCCAACATCTTCGCCAAGGGCGCCACCCGGCGGGCCCGGCCGGTGCTGGACCACGTCCCGGCGGCCCGCCGGCTGCTGGTCCAGCCGACCTCGACCTCCTTCCCGTCCGGCCACTCCGCCTCGGCGGCGGCCTTCGCGACCGCCGTCGCGATCGAGTCGCCGCTGCTCGGCCTGGTGGTGGCGCCGGTGGCGGCCGGGGTGATCGCCTCCCGGGTGTACGTCGGCGTCCACTACCCCGGGGACGTCCTGGCCGGCGCCGCGCTGGGCGCCGGCCTCGCCGTGCTCACCCTGCGCTGGTGGCCGGCGCGCGCCACCGAACCGGCCCGCACCGCGCCGCCCGGCATCCAGGCACCGGCCCTGCCGCGCGGTGCCGGCCTGACCGTGGTGGTCAACCCCGGCTCCGGCTCGGACGGCCCCGACGCCACCATGGCCGAGCTGCGCACCCTGCTCCCCGAGGCCGACCTCCGGCTCTGCGGCCCCGACGAGGACCTCGCCGAGCTGATGGACCGCGCCGCGCAGGCCGCCACCCGGGCGGGCGGCGCCCTCGGCGTCTGCGGCGGCGACGGCACCGTCAACCTGGCCGCCACCGTCGCGGCCCGCGAGAACCTGCCGCTCGCGGTCTTCCCCGGCGGCACCCTCAACCACTTCGCCGTCGACCTCGGCAGCCACGACCTGCGCTCCACCGCCGAGGCGGTGGAGAAGGGCAGCGCGGCCGGCGTCGACCTCGCCCTGGCCACCGGCGGCGACACCGACCGGCCGTTCCTCAACACCTTCAGCATCGGCGTCTACCCCGACCTGGTCCGCATCCGCGAGAAGCACGAGAAGCGGATCGGCAAGTGGCCCGCGCTCGGGCTGGCCCTCACCCGGGTGCTGCGCACCGCCCAGCCGATGCCGGTCAGCGTCTCCGGTGTGCCCCGGCTGATCTGGCTGCTGTTCGCGGGCAACGGCCCGTACGACCCGCCGGGCTTCGCCCCCACCCACCGCAGCCGCCTGGACGACGGCCGGCTCGACATCCGGGTCGTCGACGGCAGCCGCCCCTTCGCCCGGACCAGGCTGGTCGGCGCCTTCCTGCTCGGCACCCTCGGCAACTCCCGGATCTACCGGGAGGTCCGGCTCTCCGCCCTGGACCTGACGGACCTTCGCGGTGTGGACCACTTCAGCGTGGACGGCGAGGTGGTCAGGGCCCCGGACCGGCTGCTGCTGCACAAGGCCGCCCGCGCCCTGACCGTCTACCGCCCGCAGGACCCGGCCATCCCCTGATCCGCCCCCGAGGGGCCCCGGCGGCGGCCGGTCGCGCATGATGGACGGGTGCCCGAAGGAGACACCGTGTACCGCGCGACCGCCCAGCTGCACGCGGCGCTGGCCGGCCAGGTGCTGACCAGCGCCGACCTGCGGGTGCCCGCCCACGCCACCGCCGACCTGACCGGCCGCCGCGTCCTGGAGGTCGTCCCGCACGGCAAACACCTGCTGACCCGGATCGAGGGCGGCCTGACCCTCCACACCCACCTGCGGATGGACGGCCGCTGGGCGCTCTACCGAGCCGGCGAACGCTGGACCGGCGGCCCCGCCTTCCAGATCAGGGCCGTCCTCGGCACCGAGCACCACACCGCCGTCGGCTACCGCCTGCCCGTCGTCGAACTGCTGCGCACCGCCGACGAGCAGCGGGCCGTCGGCCACCTCGGCCCCGACCTGCTCGGCCCCGACTGGGACGCCGCCGAGGCCCGCCGCCGCCTCGCCGAACGGCCCGAGCGCCCGCTCGGCGAGGCCCTGCTCGACCAGCGCAACCTGGCCGGCATCGGCAACGTGTACGCCAACGAGCTGTGCTTCCTCGCCGGGGTCACCCCCTGGACCCCGGTCGGCGCGCTGCCCGGCCTCGACCGGCTGCTCGCCCGCGCCCACCAGGTCCTCGACGCCAACAAGCTGCGGCACGGCCACGTCACCACCGGCGACACCCGCCCCGGCCGCCAGCACTGGGTCTACGGCCGCGCCCGCCGCCCCTGCACCCGCTGCGGCACCACCCTGCGCGCCGCCACCCACGCCGAGGACCGCCCCGCCACCTGGTGCCCGCACTGCCAGCGCGGCCCGACCCCCTGAAACCCCCTTGCCCCCCCCGCACCGGGCGAGCGGCAGCATCGACCGGGTGCACGAGCCCCCCGAGCGCCTCCACCTGTGGGGCCGCCAGCTGTACGTCCGTCAGCCCGACCCGCTGGCCTGGGCCGAGGCGGTGCTCGCTGCGGCCGGCCCGCACGCCGAGGAGTCCGGCCTCGCCTGGTACGTCCACAAGCTTCGCCGGAACCTCACCGCCGGCGCCCGCTACGACCACGACACCGGCTGGTGGATCGCCCCGCTCGCCCACCGGCTCGCCACCGACGTGCCCGGACTCACCGACGCCCTCGCGGACACCCTCGGCGGCCGACCGCTCGGCCCCGCGTCCCTGATCGCGCTCTGGGCGGAGGAACTGACCGCACCCGCCGCGCCCCCGCGCCACCGGGCCGTGGACGCGCTGATCGCCTGGGCCGAGCTCGGGGACCGGCAGGCCCGAGCCGCCCTGCACGCGGCCGTCGCCGACCATCGCACCGCCGACCCGACGGTGTGGACCAAGGCGCTCAACCGGGTGGGCCTGTTCGGCGACGCCACGCTCGCCGGCCCGCTCCTGGGAGCCCTCGCCGACCACCCCGGGTTCCGTGGCGCGCCCTGGGCCGCCACCGCCTGCGCCGAACTCGGCCTGCGCCAGGCCGTCCCCCTGGTCCTCCCGCTGCTGGCGGACCGGGACCGGCTGACCCGGCACACCGCCTGCCAGGCGCTCGGACGACTCGGCGACCCGGCCACCGTGCCGGCCCTGGTCGGGCTCCTCGACGACCCGGCGGAGCTGGTCCGCGCCGGCGCCGCGGCGGCACTCGCCGCGATCGGAGGCACCGCCGCCCGGGCCGCGCTCCGGCGCGAACTGACGCTGCTGCGCCACCCCCGGGCCGGCTACCTGGCCTCCGCCGTCGGGTCGTTCGGGCCGGACGCCCTGGACGACCTGATCGCGCTGGCCGCCGATCCGTCGCCCGAGCGGAGGTACTGGGCCTGCCGCGCGCTCGGGGTGACCGCCGAGGACCGGGCCCTGCCCGTCCTCGAACACCTGGCCGCCACCGACCTCGCCCGCACGGACTGCGGCGGACGCGTCGCCACGGCGGCCCGCCACGGCCTGCGTACGGCGCACCGGATCCGCGCCCGTCGCAGCCCGCCCGGCGCCGGACGGCCCTGACCCCGGGCGCCGCCGGCGGTCAGCGCTCGACCAGGGCGGGATGGCGCGGGTCGTCCACCCGGACGGTGAGGTCGGCCAGGTCCTCGGGGGCGGTCTCGGTGCGGTAGCGGGCGTACGCGGGCAGGGTCCAGCGCTCCTCGGCGGGGGTGCGCCGGGCCAGCGCCGCGTCCCCCATGGCCAGATGCACCGTCCACTCGAACGGCAGCCAGCGCCCGAGCAGCAGCGGCCCGTCCAGCACCAGCACCCCGCCCGGCGGCAGCACGGTGTACGGGACGCGGGCGGACCGGTCGTGCACCGCGTCCCGGAGCGCGGGCAGGACCCGGCCGCTCCCGCCGGGTTCCAGCGGGTCGAGCACCTCCCGCAGCAGGGCCCGGTCGTCCAGCCAGAGGTCGTGGTAGGCGTCCACGTCCTGGTGCCCGTACTCCAGGCGGATCGAGGCCGGGCGCAGGAAGTCCGCCGCGGACACCCGCAGCACCGGCCGGCCGAGCAGCCGCAGCGGCTCCACCAGCGCGTCGGCGAGTGCGCCGGGCCGTGCGGCGGGTGCGCCGTCGACGGCCACCCGGGCCCACCGGCCCTCGCCGCCCGGCAGTGCGGCGATGCGTCCGGCGAGGAGCCCGGCCAGCCGCTCGGGGGAGATCGGTGTCACCTGCATCCCGCCATCCTGGCACCCCGCCCGACGCCGCCCGCGGGGGGCGCCGCCCGCCGGCCGCGGCACGCCGGGCCGCCCCGCCCGGCCACGGTCGTCCGCAACACCGCTATATTGCGCCGGAACTGGCAGATGTTCACCTCGCGGGGGAGTGCCGTGCCCATGCTCAGCCTTGCCGACGTCGACCGCCTCGCCGCGGACGCCCACGCCGGACAGCTCGACAAGATCGGTGTGCCGTACGTGGCGCACGTCCGGGCGGTGGCCGAGGCGGTCGCCCCGTTCGGGACCGGTCTGCAGATGGCCGCTCTGCTGCACGACGTCCTGGAGGACACCGCGCTCACCGCCGACGACCTGCTGCGGGCGGGGGTGCCGTTCAGCGTGGTCGCCACGGTGCGCAGGGTGAGCCGGACGGAGGGCGTCGCCTACCACGCCATGCTCCGGCAGATCGTCACCGACCACTCCGCCACCCTGCTCAAGATCGCCGACAACGCGCACAACTCGCGGGCCGACCGGTCCGCCCGGCTGCCGGAGGCCGACCGCGAGCGGCTGGCCGAGCGCTACCGCTCCGCCCGGCGGATCCTGTGGCCGGCCGCCGCCCCCGCGGACATCCGGGCCATCGTCGCCACGGTCAACCCGGCCCTGCTCGACGAACTCGCCGAGCCCGCCGAGCCCGCCGAACCGGCCGGCTGACCCGGGCCCCGAGCGCTGAGCCCCGGGCCGGGCGTCCCCGCGAGCACTGGCCCGTACGCCCGCACAGGCGCAGGCTGGAAGCCAGGACGCGACCGGCCGGTCGCGCGCACCGTCACGGCGCCGCGGTCCGGTCGACCGCACCAGCATCCGAGCACTGGGAGCCGGCGATGTCCGACATGCACGACAGGTTCACCGACAAGGCCGAGCGCGACGCCGAGGACATCCGCGCCGCCGACCCGGAGGAGGGCATCACCTCCTACCAGACCGCCCACGCCCAGGACATGCCCCCGGCCGAGGGCGAGCAGCTGGACGAGGCCCAGGAAGGCGGCTCGCGGTGACGCAGGGCGGCGCCGCGGCCCGCGAACCGCAGTCCGGTGAGTGGCAGGTGCGGCTGCACGTCACCGAGGACGGCGACCACACCAGGGCGCACGCCGTGCTCGACACCGGCAGCGGCCTGCTGGAGGCCGACGCCGAGGCGCATCGCAGCCCGCACGACCCCGCGGCCCCCGTGATCGGCGACGAGCTGGCCGTCGGCCGGGCCCTGCTCGACCTCGGCCACCGGCTGGTGCAGGCGGGGTCGGTCGCCGCCGAAGCCGCCGAATCGGCCCGCCGCCGCGACGGAGAGTGACCACGAAGCATCCTTGCCGCAGTAGCACTGCGGCCCGTTCGTAATGAAAAGGCGTACCCGAAGAACCGAAACTGTGTCCTATCATCGCCCGCGGGCCGGAACCCTCCGACCCGCGGCTGCGTCACTCTCGGTGGCCGCATGCCCGTGCGGACCGGACTTCCGGGGGTGGACCAGATGGACGAGAAGGCAGGCACGACCGGCCCCGTCGGCGCGCAGCAGGACCAGGGCTGGGAACTCCCCGACTACGAGCACCTGCGCGAACTCGGTGCGGGCGCCGCGGGCCGGGTCGTCCTCGCCCACCACCGCGCCACCGGCACCCCCGTCGCGGTCAAGTACCTCACCGGTTCCTCCGCCGACCACCAGGGCTTCCGCGCCGAGGCCGAACTGCTCGCCGCGCTGCACTCCCCGCACATCGCCCAGCTCTACGAGTACGTCGAGAGCCCGCACGGCGCCGCCATCGTGATGGAGCTGGTCGACGGCATCTCGCTGCGCGACCTGCTGCGCTCCGAGGGCGCGACCGCCCCCGAGGCCGCGCTGACCGTCCTCAAGGGCTCCCTGCTCGGCCTCGCCGCCGCGCACGGCGCAGGCGTCGTGCACCGCGACTACAAGCCCGCCAACGTGCTGGTCGCCGCCGACGGCACCTCCAAGCTGGTCGACTTCGGCATCGCCGTCCGCAACGGCGACACCGGGGCGATCGCCGGCACGCCCGCCTACATGGCGCCCGAGCAGTGGGCCGGTGAACCGGCCGCCCCGGCCGGCGACGTGTACGCCGCCACCGCGACCTTCTTCGAGTGCCTCACCGGTGCCAAGCCGTACGCCGGCACCACCCTGATGGAGCTGGCCGTCCAGCACACCGAGGCCCAGATCCCCGCCGAGCAGGCCCCCGAGGCGCTGCGCCCGCTGATCCGGGCCGGCCTGGCCAAGACGCCGCAGGAGCGGCCGGACGGCGCGGCCCTGCTGGTCGAGGAGCTGGAGGCGGTCGCGGGCGCCGCGTACGGGGAGGACTGGGAGGAGCGCGGCCGGCGCCAGCTCGCCGGGCTGGTCGCGCTGCTGCCGCTGCTGCTGCCGTTCGCCGGTGCGCAGGCGGGCGGTGCCACCACGTTCGCCAGCACCGCCCTCGCGCCGCCGACGGCACCCGGGCCGGGCGGCGGTCCCGGGCCGGGAGCGGTGAGGTTCGGGCGGCGGGCCAAGATCGCCAGTGCCGCCACCGGTGTGGTCCTGGTCGCCGGTGCCATGGCGGGCGTCGCCGTCGCCGGTGCCACCGGTGCCTCCGGCACCAGCGAGGTGGCCGCGCCCAAGGCGACCACCACCCTGGGCGCCGTCCCCGTCGTCGAGGCCTCGCCGGTGCCGTCGGCGTCCGCCTCGGTGGAGGCCTCCCCGTCGCCGTCCGCGTCCGACTCGGCCTCGCCCGGCGCCTCGCCCTCCCCGTCGGCGACCCTGGTGGCCCCGCCGTCGCCCGGCAGCACCCCGACGCCCAAGGTGTCGCCCAGCGCGACGACCGCCACCACCAAGCCCGCCAGCCCCACGCCGACCCTCGTGTCGGCCACCCCCACCGTCACCCCGACCGTGGTGGCGCCGCCGCTGAAGGTCCTCTCGGTGAAGCCGGTGTTCACCTGCGGCCCGTCCTCCGCGACGGCGACGGTCACCGTCCTGACCGACGGCGCGGCCGACGGGACCCTGAACGTGAGCTGGACCAGCGGCCTGTCCCGGCTGCCGACCACGCACACCTTCGCGCTCCGCAAGGGTCAGACCAAGGCGGTAACGTTCAGCGACACGATGCCGTTCGGAGCGGCCTCCACCCTCACCGCCCGGGTCTCCACCACCCCGGCGAGCACCCTGTCGTCGCACACCTTCGACACCATCACTTGCAACCCGCCCCGCTGAGAGCAGGACCGGCATGACCACTCCACCCCCGTCCGACCCGGACGGCACCGTCCGCCTCGGCAAGCAGGGCGACGAGCCGGCCGCACCGGCCTTCGAGCTCGGCCCGGTCCGCCGCCCGAAGGCCGTGGCACCGGAGGCACCGGCCACGCCGGAGCCCCGGGACACCCCGGCGCAGCCCGCGACGCCCGAACCGGCCGTCACCCCCGTGAAGGCCGCGCAGCCGGAGCACACCGTCCAGCTGGTGGTGCCCGCCCAGGGGGCGCCGGAGCCGACGGTGCAGCTGGTGCTGCCCGCCGGCGGGCTCCCCGAGCAGACGGTCCGGCTCGGTGCGGCCGCCGAGGGGCAGGGGCCCGACGCCACGGTGCAGCTCCGGGTGGAGGACGCCCCGGGGATGGAGGCCACCGTCCGCCTGCCGCCCAAGGCGCTCGCCGCCCCTCCCGGAGCGGAGGAGCTGACGGTCCGCCTGGACGAGACCGGCCCGGTGGCCGCCACCGTCCGGCTCGACGGGCCCGCGGCCGGGGCTTCCGCGGCCGCGCCCGTCCCGGTGCCGGCCGACAGCGCGACCTTCCTCGACCCCGAGGCCTGGCCGAGCGCCGCCGAGCGCACCACCCCGCAGCCCGCCGAGCGCACCATCCCGCAGCTCGCCGAGCGCACCGTCCCGCAGGCCGAGCGCACCACCCCGCAGCCCGGTGGCCCCGCCATGGCCGCGGTGCCGGTGCCGGTGCCCGCGCCTGCGCCCGCCGGGTCGGACGCGCCCGCCGGGACGGACCCGGCCGGCCCGACCCCGCCGGACGGGCTGCGCCGCTTCGGTCCGGGCGTCCCGCCGCAGGCCGCCGCCGTCTGGCACGGCGCCGTCCAGCCCGAGCAGCCCGCGCCGCCTCGCAAACGCCGGCGCCGCTGGCTGATCCTGCCGCTCCTGCTGCTGCTGGCCGTGCTCGCGTACCTCGCCTGGCAGCGGTACGGCCGCCCGGTCGTGGTCGCGTCGGTCACCGTGCAGACGGACGCGGCCGGCCCGGCCTGTGACGGCACCCAGGCGATCACCGCCGCGGTGGAGACCACCGGCGGCGCCGGTGACGTCCGCTACCGCTGGCTGCGCAGTGACGGCACGGACTCGGGAGAGCTCGTCCAGCACGTGCCGAGCGGGCACCGCACCACCGACCTGGTGCTGCGCTGGTCGTTCCACGGTCAGGGCAGCATGGACGCGACGGCCACCTTGGAGATCCTCTCGCCGGACCCGCGGACCGCAGCCGTCTCGTTCACCTACACCTGCCGCTGACCGGGGGCACCCGGTCGGGCCGGCCACTCCACGGTGTCGCGCCGGACCACCAGGGGCTCGGCGATCTCGCTCCCGCGTGACCTCAACTGTCCCACCACCACCGGCCCTTGGACGCCGGTCCGGGTAGCGAGCCGCCGCAGCAGCGGGCTCAGGCCGTCGAACTCGCCGGTGCCGAGCTCGCGGTGGGCCGTCAGCGTCCAGCCGTCGGCGGCCTCGGTGAGGGCGCCGCAGTGCGCCAGCAGCGGGTCCGGGCCGCCGGGGACGTCCGGCGCGGCACCGAGGCCCAGGTGCCAGGTCAGCTCGGCCAGTTCGTCCGTGGCCAGCGGGCCCGGCAGCCACACCGACAGGGTCATCTCGTACGCGTCGCTCATCCGCCGCACCCTACCGCCGGGGCGCCGCGCCGTCGGTGGGGAAGGCGTCACCCGGTGGTCGACCGGCGTGGCGGCGGGCCGGCGAGCGGCCCCGCCGGTGGCCGCCGGCCGTCGGTGAACTGGCAGACCACCCGGCCCGGCGGCCGGGCGCCGGGCCCGTGGCCCTCGACGGACCGGGCGAGCGCGCGGCAGCGGGAGCCGTCGGCGGGGGCGGCGGCCGCGGCGGGACGCGCCGCGGCGAGGGCCGCCGGGCCCAGCAGGAGGGCTGACAGGACAACAGCTGCTGCGCGGTCAAACCGCATGACGCTCCTCGGGATTGGCGCCCGGGTTCGGTCCTCCGGGGCGTGGTCACGAGAGCCATCCTGCGCGCACCCGGCGGCGGGACGCCATCAGTGCACGTCCGGTCGGGCGAATACGAACGATCGTGCCGGCGTGCTGTCCAACGCGCTGCCGGGGCGGTGGGACGGGCGGCGCGCGGCCATTGGCGTGACAGGTGGTGCGAGTGCGCACCACCCTTCCCCTGGGCGGGTAGGACTTGGACGTCCGGTGCCCGGGCCCGGCCGGCGCCACCTCCCAGGAAGGCAGGACGATGCCCGACACCGCCCAGGAACGGAAGCTTCGCCAGCACTTCGAGCTGTTCGACTTCGACGGCAACGGCTTCATCGAGCGCAGCGACATCGAGGCGTTCGTCGAGCGGATCACCGAGGCCGCCGGTGCCGAGGGCACCCCGCAGGGCCTGCGCCTGCGGGAGGAGGGCGACCGGCTGTGGCGGCACCTTCAGCGGACCCTCGACACCGACGGCGACCAGCGGATCAGCCGGGACGAGTTCGTGGGTGCGGCGGACCTGGGCGTGGTGCTGGCCATGGCGGTCGAGCTGGGCGCGGCCTCCTTCGAGGTGACCGACACCGACCGCGACGGCCGGATCAGCCTCCAGGAGTGGATCGGCATGGACCGGAAGCTCGGCGTCAGCCGGGCCGACAGCCTGCACGGCTTCCGGCTGCTGGACCTGGACGGTGACGGCTTCGTGACCAGGGCCGAGTACCTGCGGGGCGTCGAGGAGTTCTACCGCAGCGACGACCCGCAGGCGCCCGGCAGCTGGGCGTTCGGCGGGTTCTAGGGCGCGCTTGCCGAGTCGGGGTCAGTTCTCCTGTTCGGACGGCTGGTCGCTGTCGGCCCGCTGGGCGGGCAGCTCCTCGGTGAGGCGGTGCGGCGGCGAGCCGGGCAGGTCGGACTCGTCGGCCTGGTGGCCGAAGTAGATCACGCCGGCCCGCCCCCGCCAGGCGGGGTCGGCGCACACCAGCCCCTCGGGGTAGGCGGGGTAGCCGTAGGACTCGACGTAGGCGGAACGGCGCTGGTAGGTGCGGCGGTAGACGCCGTCGCCGTTGGCCGAGCCGTCGCTGTTGGTGTTGCCGGCCACGACGGTGATGGTGTCGTTGGTGTAGGCGATGCAGACGCCGGTGTGCGTCCCGCCCGGGCCGTCCGGGTTGCCGGGCGCTCCGAAGAAGACCTGGGCGCCGATCGCGGGGTAGACCGAGAGCCGGTTGCGCTGCTTGAACCAGCTGCGGCCGACCGTGCAGGACGCGGTGTTGGGGAACCGGGTGGCGTTGCCGGTCTGCTTGGCGACGGCGCTGACGAAGTCCGCGCACCAGCTCTCGGCGGGCCGGTTCATCTCCTGGGAGAAGCGGTTGGTGTTGCCGGGGCCCTCTCGGTAGCCGATCCAGCTCTTGGCCTTGTCGATCATCGCGCGTGCACCGGGCATCTTTTCCTCCAAACGGCCGGGCCCTGCCAACGACGGTCGGCAGGGCCCGGTCACGGGGATGGTGCGTCGGCGTCCGATGCGCCGGACGGCGGACGGTCGGCGACGCGCCGGTCGCGATCAGCAGCGACCGAAGACTTCGCAGTCCTCCCAACGGGTTCCGCCGGGAACCGCGGTGGCGGGGGCCTCGGTGGCGGCGGGGGCTTCCGCGGAGCGCGCACCGGGCGCACTGAAGGACTTCACGCCGGGGGCGCTGCTCGGGGCGGTCGGGTGACCACCCGCGAGCCGTACGGCGACGGCGTCGATCACCGGGCGGGGGCTGGTGCCCGCGAAGTTGCTCAGCATGACGGTGAAGGCCAGCCGACGGCCGTCGGGCGCGGTGGCGTAGCCGGACAGGTTGTCGACGCCGCTCATCGAGCCGCTCTTGGCGTGCACGTTGTTGGCGGCGGCGGTGCCTCGCATCCGGTTGGCCAGGGTGCCGCCGACCATCCGCTCGGGGTTGCCGGCCACCGGCATCGCGTCGTACCAGGCCTTGAACCAGGGCTTGTCCTGGGCGACCTTGAGCAGGCCGGTCATCTTCGCCGGGGTGATCAGGTCGTAGCGGGACAGGCCGGAGCCGTCGACCTGCCGGCCGGCCGGGTTCTCCAGGCCGTTCGCCTTGAGGAAGCCCTTGATCTGGGTGACGCCGGCGGACCACGTGCCCTGGCCGCCCTTGACCTTGCCGAGCTCCTTGGTCAGGTGCTCGGCGATGCCGTTGTTGCTGATCTTGAGCATCGGGACGATCAGCTCGCCGATCGGCTTCGAGTCGTGGCTGGCCAGCGGCTGGGAGGCCTCGCTGCCGCTCGCGGCGGTGACCGGACGGGCCACCCGCACGCCGTGCCGGGCGAGCGCGCCGGCGAACACCCGGCCCGCGTAGTCGGTCGGGTTCTCCACGGTGGCGAGCGTGGACACCGGGGCGGCACCGACCGCGATGCTGCCGGTCAGCGCCAGCTCGTTGACGCCGCGGCGGCGCTCGGCGTCCGCGGTGGAGCCGCTGCCCGCGGCGCCCGTGGTGACCGTCCCGGTCAGCTTCACCGGCGCGTCGGCCGGGAACAGCGTGACCTTGGCCGCCTCGCCGGCCGCGGCACCCGGCGTGATGGTCACCTTGACGGTGTCCATCGTGTATTCGGTGTCGGTGGCGACGGTCAGGCCGGAGATCTGCGGGCTGTACGAGTACGGCTCGTCGTCCCAGGCCCAGCCGGGGCCGAGCGGGGTGGAGTCGTAGCGGGTGCCGTCGGCCAGCACCCGGCCGGTGACGGAGGTGATGCCGGCGGCCGACACCTTGGCGGCCAGGTCCTCCAAGTCCTGCGGCAGCAGGCTCGGGTCGCCGCCGCCGCGCAGCACCAGGTCGCCGACCAGGGTGCCGTTGTACCGGGTGCCGGTGGTGCGCACCTCGGTGGTGAAGTGGTGGTCGGCGCCGAGCAGGTCCAGCGCCGCGGCCGAGGTGACCGTCTTGAGGGTGGAGGCCGGGTTCAGCAGGGCGTCCGCCTGGTGCTGGTAGACGACCTGGCCGGTGGTGGTGTCGATCACCTGGACACCGGCCTGAGCGCCCGTGAGCCTGGCGTCCGCGAGGATCGCGTCCAGATCGGCGACGAGCATCGGGTCGGCCGGCGGGGCGTTGTCCGCGGCGGCGGATCCGACCAGCAGGGTGGCGGCCAGCGCGGCCGCCGCGAACGGCACGGTGCGGCGCTTCAGGTGTGACGGCAAGACGGCTCCAGGATCCGGGTACGGCGGGGAGCGCGTCACTCCGCGCCGTGCACCGGTGTCCGGGCACGGATCGGCAGCTGCCCCCCGTTGGCGTGTGCCGGACAGATCCTATCTGACGCTCCGTCAGCCGAATCCCGCCCGCACAGCTCTCACCAGCTCATACGCTGCGGGGCGCGGAAAGGTCACACCCCGGTTCGACGGAGCCGCCGCCATTCTCGGACATGCCGGTATCGCCCCGGTATCGCCCGCCGACCCGCGCCGGCCCGGGGCGTTCGAGGAGGGCCCCGGAGGGCCGCTCGGGGCCGACCGGGAGCCGCTCAGCCCTGCGGCGCGACCGCCTCGACGTCCGCCTTCACGGCCTCCACCAGACGCTGGTGCACCTCGCGCGCGGACGCCTCGTCCGTGGCCGCCACCGGGCTGCCCTCCACCGTGAACCAGTCCAACGCCCCGCTGTACTGCACCGTCAGCCGGGCCTCGCCGTCGATCCACATCGTGTGCACGGTCAGATCGCCCTTGATCACCCCGATCTCCACCGTCCGCACCCCGCCGTGCCCCGCCAGAATCCCCTGTGTCGTCCAGGTCGCCCAGGTGTTCACCAGCCCACTCCCATCCGGCGCCGAACGCACGCCTCGCCCTGTCCCCACAGGTACCCACCCTGCGCCAGGCGGAGCCGGATGTCACCCGGACGGCTGCATCCCGCCCCCGGGCGGGTGGCTCGGGCCGGGACTAGCATCGGCACTATGGCAGAGCGACAGTTCGCGCTCACCGCGCCGCAACTGGTCCTGGACACCGACGGCGACTCGCGGGTCATGAGCCCGGGCCGCACCTATCACGTCGGCCGGGACCCGGCGAGTGAGATCGTCCTCGACGACCCGCGGGTCTCCTGGCACCACGCCGTCCTGCACACCGGGGACGGCCACTGGATGCTCGACGACGTCGGCTCCACGAACGGCACCTACACCCAGGGCCACCGCGTCCGGCACCTGGACGTCGGGCCCGGCAGCGTCCTGCGGTTCGGCAGCCCCGCCGACGGACCGCGGTGCACCCTCGCCGCACTGCCCGAGCCGACCGCCCGGCGCCGGCCCTCCGCGCTGACCTCGCTCACCGGCTCCTACCGGCCGCCGACCGCGGTGCGCCCGCTGCCGGTCAAGGTGGTCCGGATCGGCCGCGCCCCCGACAACGACCTCACCGTCGCCGACCTCTCCGTCTCCCGGCACCACGCCGAACTGCGGGCCAGGGCCGACGGCGGCTACGAGATCGTCGACCTCGCCAGCCACAACGGCACCTACCTCAACGGCCAGCCGGTGCAGAGCGCCGCGGTCGGACCGCAGGACCTGATCGGCATCGGCCACTCGATCTTCTGTCTGGTCGGCGACGAGCTCCAGGAGTTCGTCGACACCGGTGACGTCGACCTCGACGTCGAGGGGCTCACCGTCACCGTCGGCCAGGGCCGCACCCTGATCGACGGCATCAGCTTCCCGGTCGGCCAGAAGACCCTGCTCGCCGTCGCCGGACCGAGCGGCGCCGGCAAGTCCACCCTGCTCAACGCCCTCACCGGGCTGCGCCCCGCCGACCGCGGCACCGTCCGCTACGACGGCCGCGACCTGTACCGCGACTACGCCGAGCTGCGCCAGCGCATCGGCCTCGTCCCGCAGGACGACATCCTGCACACCCAGCTCCAGGTCCGCCAGGCCCTGCGGTACGCCGCCGAGCTCCGCTTCCCCGGCGACACCCTGCCCGCCGAGCGGGCCGCCCGGGTGGAGGAGGTGATCGGCGAGCTCGGCCTCGGCAAGCGCGCCGACCAGGTGATCTCCAGCCTGTCCGGTGGCCAGCGCAAGCGGGTCAGCGTCGCCCTCGAACTCCTCACCAAGCCGTCCCTGCTCTTCCTCGACGAGCCCACCAGTGGCCTCGACCCCGGCATGGACCGGTCCGTCATGCAGATGCTGCGCGGCCTCGCCGACGACGGCCGGACGGTGGTCGTGGTCACCCACAGCGTGCTGAGCCTGGACCTGTGCGACCGGCTGCTGCTGCTCGCCCCCGGTGGCCGGATCGCCTACTACGGGCCGCCCGGCGAGAGCCTGGAGTACTTCGGCTTCGGCCAGTGGCCCGAGGCCTTCGAGGCGTTCGAGAACGAGACCGACCGCGACTGGGCCGGACAGTACCGCTCCTCCGACCCCTACCGCCGCTACATCGCCTCCGCGATGGAACAGCCCGGCCGGCCCGCCGCCGCGCCGCCCGCCGTCCACCCGCCGCCGCCCGCGCCCCAGCACTGGCACCGGCAGGTCGGCACCCTGGTCCGCCGGTACGCGAGCGCGCTCACCGCCGACCGGACCTTCCTCGCCGTGATGATCGCGCTGCCGTTCGTCATGGGCGCGATGGCCCGCGCACTGGCCGGCAGCAAGCTCAACCAGGACACCGCGCTGAACGCGCTGCTCATCCTCTGCGTCGGCGGCGTCCTCACCGGCGCCGCCAACGCGGTGCGCGAGCTGGTCAAGGAACGCACCATCTACCAGCGTGAGAGAGCCGTCGGCCTGTCCAGATCCGCGTACCTCTGCTCGAAGATCATCGTGCTGGGCACCATCACGGTGGTGCAGGCCGTGGTGCTCTCCATGGTCGCCCTGGTGGGCGTCCAGATCAGACCCGACGGCGGCTCCGGGGTGCTGATGTCACCCCTGATCGAGATCACCCTCGCCGTCGCGATGCTCTCGCTGACCGCGATGATGCTCGGCCTGGTCATCTCCGCGCTGGTCAAGAAGGAAGAGGTGACCATGCCGCTGCTGGTCCTGGTCGCCATCGTCCAGGTGGTCTTCTGCGGCGCGCTGCTCCAGCTCGACGGCGTCCCCGGCCTCAACCAGCTCTCCTGGCTGGTGCCCTCCCGCTGGGCGCTCGCCGCCATGGCCTCCACCATCGACCTGCACTCCGTGGTGCCCGACGACCTCACCGACGACCCGCTGTTCGCCCACAAGGCCTCCACCTGGCTGATCGACATGGGCGCCCTCGCGGCCCTGTCGGTGCTCTTCGGCCTCGTCGTCGCCCGTCTGCTGCGCCGGCACGAACCCGCCGTGATGCGGCGTTAGGCGCCGGCCATGGGGAGCCCGATCGACTTCAGCCCCACCCATGTCGCGCCTGCCGACGGGCTGCAGACCTGGTCCGAACCCGACCCGGCCCGGCCGACCATCCGGCTCGACCCGCTGCTGCCGGTCCGGCTGATCGGCACGGAGGGCAACTGGGCCCGGATCGTCTGCGCCAACGGCTGGTCCGCCTGGGTGGACGGCCGCCTGCTGGTCGCCCTGCCGCACCGGCCGCCGGGCACCGGGCAGCCGCTCGGCACCACCGACGACCCGAGGCCGCTGCTGGCCGCGCTGGAACACGCCCTGGCCGAGTACCGGCGGCTGATCGACGACTACGCCGACGGCCGGATCGACCTGGCCGCCTACCGGGCCCGCAGCCGCGGCCTGCGGCTGGGCGCCGTGCTCGACGGCACCGAGGCCTGGCTGCTCGACCTCGACCACAGCCGCTGGTACTACTCCGACGGCGCCCAGCTCCAGACCTACGCCACCGTCGACCCGGACGGGTCCGCCACGGCCGGTGAGACCCCGTGACGACCGCCGCCCGGACCGACCTGACCGGCCACCAGCTGGCCGGCTACCGGCTGGAGGAACTGATCGGCCGCGGCGGCATGGCCGTCGTCTACCGGGCCGAGGACCTGCGGCTCGGCCGCACGGTCGCGGTCAAGCTGCTCGCCCCCGAACTCGCCCGCAACGACGTCTTCCGGTCCCGTTTCGCCCACGAGTCCAAGGTCGCCGCCGCCATCGACCACCCGAACATCGTCCCGGTCTACGAGGCGGGCGAGGCGGACGGCCTGCTCTACATCGCGATGCGCTACGTCCAGGGCCGGGACCTGCGGATCATGCTCGACCGGCAGGGCCCGCTGGCCGTGCCGCAGACCGCCCGGATCGCCGTCCAGGTGGCCTCCGCACTCGACGCGGCGCACGCCCACGACCTGGTCCACCGGGACGTCAAACCCGGCAACATCCTGCTCGCCGAGGGCACCGACCCCGACCACCCCGAACACGCCTACCTGACCGACTTCGGCCTGACCAAGAAGTCCCTCTCGCTCACCGGCCTGACCACCGTCGGCCAGTTCGTCGGCACCCTCGACTACGTCGCCCCCGAGCAGATCTCGGGCAAACCGGTGGACGGCCGCTGCGACGTCTACGGCTTCGGCTGCGTGATCTTCGAAATGCTCACCGGAGCCCCGCCGTTCGAGCGGGAGGACGACTTGGCGCTGCTCTGGGCGCACCTGCACGACGAGCCGCCGCGGCTGACCGAACGCCGTCCCGACCTGGCGCCGGCCCTGGACGGGATCCTCGGTCGCGCGCTGGCCAAGGCGCCGGAGGAGCGCTTCGACGGCTGCCTGGAGTTCATCACCGCCCTGCGCGACGCCGCCCCGGCTCCGGCCACGCGGCGGGTGCCGTCCCGGGCGGACGCACCGACCCCGACCCAGGTGGTGCCGCAGGCCCAACTGGCCGAACTGGCCGAACAGGCGGGACCGGCCGAGGAGGAGCCGGTGCCCTCGCCACCGCTCTGGGCCTGGCCGGTCTTCGGCGTCCTGGAGTAGTCCTCCGGAGCAGTCGGCGGGCCGCCCGGGCGCCGTCCCGGAGCAGTCCCGGCGCGGTTCAGCGCCCCGCGCGCCGCAGCCGGCCCGCCAGGGCGCCGCCGACCAGCCCGGCCACCGCCCCCCAGGCGGCCCCCAGCGCGAGGGCCACCAGCAGGTTCGGCTCCAGCTCGGTCGCTCCGCGGGCGCCGAGCCCGAGCAGCGACAGCCCGAGCGCGGCCGAGATCCGGGTCAGCAGCCCGATCAGCAGCATCGCCACCGCCAGCGCCACCGCGAGGTGCAGCGCGTGCCGCCAGAGCGGGATGCCCGGCGGGGCGTGCATCGCCATCCCGACCCCGGTCAGCAGGACGGCGACCACGGCCAGCAGCAGCAACAGCCAGGCCCGGCCGTCCTGCTCGGCGAGCGTGCCGAGGTCCAGCGTGACGTCCTGCCCGGAGTGCAGCACGGCCGCCAGCGGCTCCGGCATCGGCAGCCCGATGGTGTCCGTCACATGGCCGTGCCAGGAGGCGCCCAGACCGATGCCGAGCCCCAGCCAGGCCAGGTTCGGCAGCCCGAGCATGATCACCGCCAGCGTCTCGCGCGGCTGGCCCCGGGTGAAAAGGGCCACCACGGCGACCACCAGGGCCACGCCCACGTAGCCGAGCAGCAGGGTCAGGACGGCGTGCGCGGCGGGCCGTACCGCCGAATGGAAGCGCACCAGCGCGCTAGGCAGCGGCGCCTGCCGGGACACCGCCAGTGCCAGCGCGAGCACCACCACCAGCCACAGCAGCCCGAGACCGGCCGCCGGGAGGGTCTCGACCTTGAACCCCACCGTGGGCTCGGCGCCGATCAGGCTGCCCAGCTCGTCCACCAGGTCCTCGCCGGTGGAGACGGTGAAGCTGTGCTGCGCCCCTAACGACACCAGCACGACGGCGACCACCCAGAGCACCGCCGTCCGCAGCACCCGGCCCAGAAGTTCACCCGGTCCGACCACCGCGTGCAGCCGGAGCGGGCGCAGGAAGACCACCCCGGCGACCAGCGCCCCGACCAGCGTGACGGAGAGCGGGATCGCCGTGATGCCGCCCTGGGCGGTGGCCACGAAGACCGCACCGCCCTCCAGCTGCGCGGGCACGCCGAGGGCCATCAGCACGGTCGCGGCCAGCACCGCGCCGAACCCGCCGCCGGGCAGCGAGTCGGCGCCCGCCAGCCACAGTCCGAGGGCGGCCACCACGGTCATCGCGGCGAGCGTCGCCAGCACCGTCGCCAGGGCGGCGAGCCAGCGCCGCGACTCCGTCGCCACGGTTTCGGTCCGGCGGTCGGTCCGGCGGTCGGTCCGTTGCATTCCGAGACTCCTGGCAGGCCTGGCCCCCCGGCCGGGATCCGGCCGGGACCGGCCGGATCCCTCCAGCTTCGGGCCTGCCGCCGGGAACGGCGAACCGGTGGACGGGAAGTCGCGGGCCGGCGGCAGGGCACTCAGAATGAGGCGGCAGGGGGACGTGGACGCCTATTCGCACCAGTCCGGAGGAGGCCCGGTGACTTCCCCGCCGCCGTCCGACCCGCCGCCCGAGCCGCCGCACGACCGGCCCTCGGTGCCGCCGTCCGAGCAGTCCTCGGGCTCGCCGTCCGGGCCGCCGTCCGGCCCGCTCTCCGGCCCGAACTCGGGTGCGGAGCCGGGTTCGGCCCCGCCGCCGGACCAGAGCGGGGGGCCTCCCACCGAGGCCGTCCAGCTGCCGTCCGGGCCCGCCGAGCAGGCCGGCAAGGGGTCCTCGGGCGGATCACCGCCCGTCCCGCCGTCCGGGCTGCCCCCGCGGGCCCTGGCCGCCTCCGGGGGAGGCGGGCAGCGGCCGTGGTGGCGCGGGCGCCGCGGGATCGTCGCCGTCGCGGGCCTGGCCGTGGTCGGCCTGGTGCTCGGCCTGCTGCTCAGCAGCCAGGGCGGCGGCAGCGCGCAGGCGGCGGAGAAGGTGGCGCTGCAACCGGTCGCCGACGTCGGACGTGACCCGTTCACCGATTCGGTCGCCGTCCAGGACGGGCCGACCAGCCCCGCCGCGTCCCCGGGCACGCCGAGCTCCGGCGGCACCCGCAGCGGCGCCGACGCCGGGCTGTACGGCGGCTCCCAGTCGGTGGCCAGCTGCGACGTCCCCAAGCTCATCGGGTATCTGGAGGCCAGCCCGGACAAGGCCCGGGCCTGGGCCCAGGTCGAGGGGATCGCGCCGTCGGCCATCCCGGCCTACCTGAAGGGCCTGGCGCCGGTCGTCCTGCGGGAGGACACCCGGGTGACCAACCACGGCTACGCCGACGGGAAGGCCGTCCCCTACCAGGCCGTCCTCCAGGCGGGCACCGCCGTCCTGGTCGACGCCCACGGCGAGCCCCGGGTCCGCTGCGCCTGCGGGAACCCGCTGCTGGCGCCGACACCCGACAAGGGCGTGCCCGACTACGGCGGGGTGCCGTGGGCGAGCTTCCACAGCGACTCCGTCGTGGTGGTCGTCCCCGCGCCGGCCGCCGCCACGACCATCGTGGTGGTGGACGAGCACGGGCGCCCGATCCCGAAGCCGGTGAGCAGCACCTCGCCGTCGGCCTCCGCGAGCACCTCGTCCTCGGGACCGTCGAGCCCGTCCTCAGGATCGTCGAGCCCGTCGTCCTCGTCGTCCTCGTCCTCGTCCTCGTCGTCGTCCGGCTCGAAGTCCTCGGGCGGTCCGTCCTCGCCCGCCTCCGGTCCGGCCTCGCCGCCCTCCTCGGGACCGTCCTCCGGTGCTTCACCGCCGCACTCGGCGGGTTCCTCGGCCGCGGTGGTGTCCAGCCCGGCCTCGGCTCCGGCCTCGCTGAGCGGGCCGCCCTCGTCGGCCGGCGGCTCCGCGCAGCCCCAGAGCGCTCCGGGGCCGGCCACCGTGAGCCCGGCGACGTGATCCCCGCGGCGTGATCCCGGGAGCGCCGTCGGCCCGGCCGTACTGCGGCCGGGTCGGTGGCGCGAGTCGCCCCGGGAGGTCCCGGTCCGGCGGCCGTCGGCGGTCGGGACGGCCGCTCAGGCCCAGCGGGCGGCCCGCCGCGGGGGCGCGGCACCCACCGCGGCGGGGACGGGACGGACGGTGTGCGCGGGCATCGGCCCGCCGCAGGCCCGGCGTTCGACCGCCGCCTGCGCGGCCCGGGCCAGCACCCGGCGGCCGACCGTCGGCGAGGCCGTGATCGGCGGCGCGAGCCGTACCTCCCCGACCAGGCCGCGGGCGGCGACCACCCGCCGGACGGAGGACAGCAGCCCGTCGTCGCCGACGAAGGCCGGCGCGCTGGTCGCGGAGCCGTCCGCGAGGCGGTAGCGGATCGTCACCGGCTGCACCGGGACACCCGCGTCGATCGCGGCCTGGAACAGCGCGGGCCGGAACCGGCCGCCGCCCTGCCCGCACCAGGTGCTGCCCTCCGGGAACACCACCACCCGGCCGCCGCGCCGCAGCACCGCGCCGATCTCCCGGACGGTGCCGGGCAGCGAGCGCAGCCCGTCCCGGTCGATGAAGAGCGTCCCGCCCCAGGCGACGAAGCGGCCGGCCACCGGCCATCGGCCGACCTCCGACTTGGCCAGCATCCGGCCCGGCCGGACCGCGGCGATCAGCACGATGTCCAGCCAGGAGATGTGATTGGCCACCACGAGCGCACCGCCGCGCCCGGCCTGCGCCGCCGCGCCGGCGGTGCGCACCCGGACGCCGAGCGCGGCGGCCACCGCGCGGGCCCAGCCCCGGACCAGCGGCGCCCCGAGCGGCGCCGGGAGGCGGCGGACCAGTGGGGCGAGCGCGATCCCGGCCGCCAGCAGGGTGGCCCCGGTGAGGCAGCGCAGCACCCGCAGGGGGAGCGCCACCGTCGCCCGCGGCGCCGTCACGCAGGCCTGCGGGGTGCACGGCGCCGACGGCAGCCAGGCGCTCACGACGCCGGCCCCGCGGCGCCCGCCGCTCCCGCCGGGACGGCCGGCGCGGGCTGCCCGGCCGCCAGGAAGTGCCGCAGGTAGCGCGGGTCGGTGCGCTGCAGGGAGAGCAGCACGTACAGGTCGCTGACCCCGAAGTCGGGGTCGTACGCGGGCTCGCCGCAGACCCAGGCGCCGAGCCGCAGGTAGCCGCGGAGCAGCGCCGGTACGGTGGTCCGGGCGGGGCGGACGATGCCGCTCGGGTCCCACGGGCGGTGCGGACGGACCCGGTACTCCGCCGGGGCGAGGTGCCGGGCGGCCATCGCGTCCCAGACGCCGGCCGCGGTGCCGCCGCCGTCCGACAGCGGGACGGAGCAGCAGCCGGCGATCCAGGTGTTCCCGGCCTCGGTCAGGTAGCGGGCGATGCCGCCCCACATCAGGTTGATGACCGCGCCGTTGCCGCGGTGCTCGGCGGAGATGCAGGAGCGGCCGACCTCGACCAGGTCGCCGCGGATGCCGGCCAGGTTCGACAGGTCGAACTCGCTGTCGGAGTACAGGCGTCCGGCCCGGGCCGCCTGCGACGGGCGCAGCAGCCGGTAGGTGCCGACCACCTCGCCGGTCGACTCGTCGCGCACCAGGAGGTGGTCGCAGAAGTCGTCGAACCGGTCGACGTCGAAGCCGGGCAGCGGGGTGTCCAGCACCGCGCCGAGCTCCTCGGCGAAGACCTGGTGGCGCAGCCGCTGCGAGGCGCGCAGGTCGGCCTCGTCGCGGGCCAGCGAGACGGTGTAGACGGGCGCCGGGGCCGTGCTGGCCCGGCGGGCCGCGGGAGCCTTCGGCGCCGTGGTGCCGTGGACGGCGGCCGGCAGCGTGAGAGTGGTAACTGCAGTCATGGCGAACTCTCCGGGGATTCGCGGGCGATGACCGGCACGGGAAGCCGCGCACCGGGCAGGTCCGGGACGACCGTCACGCGTTTGGCGTGGCACCCGTATGTCTCCCCGAGTGGGCTGGCGTCGCGGTGGCCATTCGGCGGAGCGCAGATGTGCACCGGCTGAAGGCCTGGCTGCGCCGCCCGGAGGGCCCTGGTCCGGGGCCGGCGGCGGCCGGGAACCGGCCAGTCACCGGTCACCTCCAGGTCGGTGCCGCGTCGCCCGGCGGCCACCGGGTCCTGACAGCTTGTCCGCATGCCGATCCGGGGTGTGGCCACTGACCCGTACTGGTGCCGGACGCTCGGATTCGCGGGCACGGCGGCCCTCGCGGTCGGTGGCCTGGCCGCGGGGGCGCTCCCCGTCGGGGTGTCCTACGGGCCGCTCCGCGGGCATCCCCGACTCGGGCTGCTGGTCGCGTACTTCGGGCTCGTGCTGCTCGTCGCCGGCTGGCTGCGGCTGGGCCGGGCCCTGCGCGGCCCGCGGCCGCCCGGAGCGCGTTCGCTGGTCCTGACGCTGGCGCTGTGGGCGGCGCCGCTCCTGGCCGGGCCGCCGCTGTTCAGCCGGGACGTCTACAGCTACCTGGCGCAGGGCGCGATGGTCGACGGCGGCCTCGACGTCTACACCCACGGGCCGGCCGACCTGGGCGGACCGCTGGCCGAGGAGGTCCCCGCGGTCTGGCAGTCCGCCCCGGCGCCGTACGGCCCGGTCTTCCTGGCCCTCGCGGCCGGGGTGGCCCGGCAGACCGGACCGGGGGTGTACCCCGGGATCCTCGGGCTGCGGATGGTGGCCCTGCTCGGGGTCGCGTTGCTGGTCTGGCTGACCCCCCGGCTGGCCCGGGCCTGCGGGGTCGACCCGGGGGCGGCGCTGTGGCTGGGGGTGCTCAACCCGCTGCTGCTGCTCCACCTGGTCGCCGGGGCGCACAACGACGCGGTGATGCTCGGGCTGCTGGTCGCCGGGCTCGTCCTCGCCCTGGAACGCCGTCCACTCCCGGCCGCCGCACTGGTCACGCTGGCCGCGCTGGTCAAGGCACCCGCGGTGCTGGGGCTGCTGCCGCTGGCCGTGCTGTGGGCCGACCGGCTGCGGGGGCGCGCCCGGACGGTCCGTGCGGCCGCGGCCACGCTCGCGGTGGCGCTCGGCACGGCCGCCGCCGTGACCGCGGCGACCGGTACCGGCTACGGCTGGGTGCGGGCCCTCGACACCCCGGTGTCGGCGGGGAACTGGTCGGTGACCAGTGCCCTGGGCCGGGCGACCGACGCGCTGGCGTCCGGGCTCGGCGCCGGACCGGGCGGGTCGGCGGTGCCGCTGTGGCGCTGGCTGGGCCTGGCCGGCGCGGCGCTGGTCGTGCTGTACCTGTGGACCGGCCGCCGCCGGCCCGCCCCCGTCCACGCCCTGGGGCTGAGCCTGGCCGCGCTGGTGCTGCTCGGCCCGGCGCTGCGGCCCTGGTACGCGCTGTGGGGCGTGGCGGTGCTCGCCGCCGCCGCGGCCGATGGACGGACCCGCCGCTGGGCGGCGCCCGCCAGCGGGGTGCTGGCGCTGGTGGTGCTTCCGAGCGGATTCGCGCCCGCAGCACCGGAGTCGGCGGCGGCGGTGGCCGGCGGGCTGCTGGCGCTGGCGGCGCTGTCCGGTCTGCGGCTGCTCCCGGGCGGCCGGCCGGCCCGGCCGGTCCTGGACGCGCCGGGGGGTACGCCGTGGTGAGGCGGTCCGCGACCGGACGCCGGCTGCTGGTCCTGCTGGCGCTGGCCACCGCGACCGGGCTCTTCCTGGCCGTGATCCCGGGCCACCGCGGCTGGTTCGACGTCGGCGTCTACTACGGGACGGTCCGGCACTGGACGGGCGGCGGCCACCTGTACGACTACGTGCACCCGAACAGCACGATGGGCTTCACCTACCCGCCGTTCGCCGCGGTCTGCATGCTGCCGATGACCCTGGTGGGCTGGCACACCGCGGTGGCGGTCAGCGTCGTGCTGAGCGCGCTGGCCGCGGCCGCGCTGCTGCGCTGGCTGGTCGATCCGGTCGCCCGGCGGCTGGGCTGGAACCGCTGGTTCGCGTTCGGGGTGGCCGGCTGCCTGTTCGGACTGCTCGAACCCGTCCGGGACACCTTCAGCTTCGGCCAGGTCAACCTGGTGCTGGTCGCCCTGGTGCTGGCCGACCGGCGGCTGCTGGCGGGCGCCGACGACGGCTCCGGACCCGGCGGCGGGAGCGGGACGGCGGCCCGGCGGCGCAGCCGGTACGCGGGGATCGGGATCGGGCTGGCCGCCGCGTTCAAGCTGACGCCCGCCGTGTTCATCCTCTACCTCGCCGTCACCCGGCGCCGCCGCGCCGCCCTGGTCGCCACCGGCACGGCGGCCGCCGCGACGCTGCTCGGCCGGCTGGCGGATCCGGCGGCCTCGGACGCCTTCTGGACCGATCTGCTGTGGCACACCGACCGGGTGGGCTCGCTCGGGTACGTGTCCAACCAGTCCCTCCAGGGCATGATCGTCAGGCTGGCACCGGACCTGCCGGGCCGCGCGGCCTGGGGCCTGGCGGTGCTGGGCGTGATCGCCGTCTGGGGGTACCGGGTGCACCGGGCGGCGGCGGCCGGCGACGAGGCGGCGGGCTTCGCGCTGACCGGGCTGGTCGCCTGCCTGGTCAGTCCGATCACCTGGGTCCACCACCTGGTGTGGGCGCTGCCCGCGCTGATCCTGCTCGCCGACGCGGGACTGCGCGCGCCCGCCGACTCAGGGCGCCGCCGGCGGCTGCTCACCGCGGCGGTCTGCGGGTACGTGCTGCTCTGCAGCAGCGTGGTGTGGCTCTGGCGGTTCGACACCGGGGGCGTGGGCGGTCTGATCGGCGGCAGCGCCTACCTGTGGATCACGCTCGGCCTGCTGTTCGCGCTGCCGGTCCGCCCGGTGGCGGTGCGGTCGGGTCCGCCCGGCGTGGTCGAGCCGTCGGGGGCGGACGCCGTCCCGGGGCCCCTGGTCCCGGTCGGCCGGTCGGGAGGCAGGGGCCTTCCCGAAGGTCCACCCCCGGACGGGCGGCGGACCGGGCCGACCTGACGTGTCGTCACTCTCCGCCGGGCCGCGTCCTGTCCGGCGCGGGGGCGACGCCTGCGCACGGCGGGCGGATTCGGGGACGGCCGACCGGTCACACGGGTGGGACGAGGGTGAAGTAGCGGTCCAGGGCGGCCCGGTCGCCGGTGACGGCGAGGCGGTCGGCCGGGAGGCGTCCCCAGAGGAAGAGCATCAGGTCGGAGGCGGTACCGGCGAGCTCGACGTCGTACCCGCCCTCGCCGTCGGTGAGGCTGACCCGCGTCCCCTCGAACGCGGCCGTCCAGCGGCCCGGCCCGTCGCTCTCCCGGAGGCGGTAGCGTTCCCCCGATCCGTCCGGGGCCCCGCGCCAGGCCCGGCGGGCGGGGGCCATCACGGTGAAGGTCTGCGCGACGGCGTCCCGGGCGAGCTCGGCGTCGACGGGCTGCGCGGCGCCGGTCGCGTCCTCGGCGTCCCAGCGGTGCACGGCCGCCTCGATGGCCTGGATCCGCCGCCAGAAGCCGACGCTGCGCTCCGGCGACCAGGTCCACACCTCCTCGGCCGGGCCGTGGTCGGCGAGCAGGGCCGCCAACTCCCGTGCCCCGGCGGTGAACCAGTCGCCCAGGCCGGGCGGCACCGGGCCGAGGTTCGGCTGGTGTTCCGGGGCGGGCCAGCCCTCGGTGGAGTCGGGGAGGCGGAGGAAGCGCAGGTCGGCGGCGTCCGGACCCCGGCTCGGCCGGTCCCGGATGACGTGGGCGACCGCCCGGTGCACCGAGCCCAGGTGGAGCACGAGGTCGGACACGGACCAGCCGGGACAGGACGGCACCAGCGGCACCGCCTCCCGTCCGGCGGCCCGTCGGACCGCGGCCTCGAACGCCCGGACCTCGCGGCGGAAGTGGGAAACGTAGTCCATCGCCCCACTGTGCCACCGCGGGGCCGGGCGGAGCGGTGGACATGCCCTGCGGTGCGGGTGCGGGAGTCCTCGCGGCGGCGGGGCGCGCCCCGCGGGCGTTCAGCCCAGGAACGCCCTCAGCAGCGCGGCGGTCGCCTCCAGGTGCTCCTCGGTGGCCCGGCGGGCGGCGGGGGCGTCGCCGGTGAGGATGGCCCGGGCCATCGCACCGTGCTGTTCGGAGGCGTGGTCGATGTTGCGGCCGAGCATCGGGATGGCGTTCAGCAGGTCGTTCAGCCGGATCCGGGCCTCGGTGATGGCGGCGGCCAGGGAGGGGGATCCGGTCAGCTCGCCGATCGCGAGGTGGAAGCGGGAGTCGCACTGCCGGTAATCCTCGGGACTCGCCCCGTCGGCGTCCGCGAGGCGTTGCAGCAGGTAGCGGCGCTGTTCGTCGGCGAGCTCGCGTCTGGCGGCCAGTTCGGCGGCGCCGGTCTCCAGGACGAGGCGGAGGGTGAGGGCGTCCTCCAGTTCGGCGCCGAGGTCGTCGGCGACACGGCGGAGCTCGACGACGTCGGGTGCGGGCAGCCGGTAGGTGACGAACGTGCCGCCGTAGCGGCCGCGCCGGGACTCCACGAAGCCGGCCTGCTGGAGCGAGCGCAGGGCCTCGCGCAGGGTCTCGCGGCTGACGCCCAGGCGGCCGGCGAGGTCGCGTTCGGCGGGGAGCCGGTCCCCGTGGCCGATCACGCCGAGCTTGATCGCCTGGAGGATCCGTTCGACGGTCTCCTCGAAGGCGTTGCCGGTGCGCACGGGACGGAAGACGGTGTCGAGCTGCCGGTCCAACAGTGCTTCCTCCACGGGGGGATCGTACCCAGGTGCGAGCGCGAAACGGGCGGGGGAGTCCTCTTGACGGCGGGGTGGCCCGGGGTGAACGATGCTCGGCACAGCCAATGGTCTGCTTCCGGGCCATTGAGCGCAAGGAGGGCGCACCACGACGACGTGGGTGCGCATGTCGGTCCCGCCTCATTCCCCAGGGGTGCGCATGACGTCCGAACACCAGGCCGGCTCCAGCCCGGCCGAGCAGAATGCCAGACCGGTGTTTCCCGCCGGTTCCGCCACCATGTCCGAGCGGACAACCGTGTCCGACGACGCCGGGCTGTCCGAGGACGAACGCCGCCTGCGCGAACTCGGCTACACCCAGGAGCTCGCCCGCTCGATGTCGGGCTTCTCCAACTTCGCGGTCTCCTTCTCCATCGTCTCCGTCCTCTCCGGCTGCCTGACCCTCTACGGGATGGGCATGAACACCGGCGGCCCGGCCATGATCACATGGGGCTGGCCGCTGGTCGGCCTGATGACGCTCTGTGTCGGCCTCGCGATGGCCGAGATCTGTTCCAGCTACCCCACCGCGGGCGGCCTCTACTACTGGGCCGCCAAGCTGGCCCGCACCAAGGGCCCGGCGGCCTCCTGGTTCACCGGCTGGTTCAACTTCATGGGCCAGGTCGCGGTCACCGCGGGCGTCGACTACGGCGCCGCGTTCTTCACCAACGCCTTCCTCGACCTGCAGTTCGGCTTCACCGCCACCACCGACCACACGGTCATCGTCTTCGTGGTGATCCTGCTGCTGCACGGGCTGCTCAACACCCGCGGCGTCAAGCTGGTGGCCCTGCTCAACAGCGTCAGCGTCTGGTGGCACCTGGTGGGCGTCGCGGTGATCGTCGGCGCGCTGGCGCTGCTGCCCGACCAGCACGCCTCCGCCTCCTTCGTGTTCACCGAGTTCGTCAACAACACCGGTTTCCAGAACGGTTTCTACGTCGGCATGCTCGGCCTGCTGCTCGCCCAGTACACCCTCACCGGGTACGACGCCTCCGCGCACATGACCGAGGAGACCCACGACGCGGCCCGCTCCGGCCCGCGCGGCATCGTCAACGCCATCGTGGTCTCGCTGGTGGCCGGCTGGATCCTGCTGCTCGGCATCACCTTCGCCATCCGGGACTACGACGGGGCGCTCGGCAGCTCCACCGGCGTGCCGCCCGCGCAGATCTTTATCGACGCGATCGGCCCGACCGGCGCCAAGCTGCTGCTGCTGATCGTGATCGGTGCCCAGTTCTTCTGCGGCATGGCCTCGGTCACCGCCAACTCCCGCATGATCTACGCCTTCTCGCGGGACGGCGCGCTGCCCGGCGCCCGCCTCTGGCACCGCATCAACCCCCGCACCCAGACGCCCACCAGCGCCGTCTGGCTGGCCACCGGCGGCGCCCTGGTGCTGGCACTCCCGGTGCTGTGGAACACCACCGCCTACGCGGCGGTCACCTCGATCTCGGTGATCGGCCTCTACATCTCGTACGTGATCCCGGTGTTCCTCCGGCTCCGCCAGGGTGACGACTTCCCGCGTGGTCCCTGGCATCTGGGCCGCTGGAGCAGGATCATCGGCTGCGTCGCGGTCGGCTGGACGGCCGTGATCACCGTGCTGTTCATGCTGCCCACCGTCAGCCCGGTCACCGCCGTCAGCTTCAACTACACCCCCGTGGCCGTCGGCGTGGTGCTCGGGTTCGCCGGCCTGTGGTGGCTGGCCTCCGCCCGGCACTGGTTCACCGGCCCCCGGATCCACGACGGCTCCGCCGGCAGCCAGGAACTGCCGGACCACCAGGCCTCCCCGGCCGACGAATTGGAGACCCGATGACCGCGTCCCGGCTCACCCTCGACCGGCTGAGGCAACTGGTCGCCGACGGGAGCGTCGACACCGTCGTGCTGGCGATGACCGACATGCAGGGCCGCCTCCAGGGCAAGCGGGTCGCCGCCGACTACTTCCTCAGCGACGTCGTCCCGAACGCCGCCGAGGGCTGCGGCTACCTGCTGGCCGTCGACATCGACATGAACACCGTGGACGGCTACCAGATCTCCTCCTGGGACAGCGGCTACGGCGACCTGGTCCTCACCCCCGACCTCGACACGCTGCGGATGGTGCCCTGGCACCCCGCCACCGTGATGGTCCAGTGCGACGTGCTCCACCACGACGGCCGGCCCGTCACCGTCTCGCCGCGGCAGATCCTGCGCCGCCAGCTGGAGCGGCTGGCCGGCTACGGCTGGAGCGCGTACGTCGGCACCGAGCTGGAGTTCATCGTCTTCCGGGACAGCTACGAGCAGGCCTGGGACAAGGCCTACCACGGCCTCACCCCGGTCAACCAGTACAACGTCGACTACTCCATCCTCGGCACCTCCCGGATCGAGCCGCTGCTGCGCCGGCTGCGCAACAGCATGGCCGGTGCCGGCCTGACCGTGGAGTCCGCCAAGGGCGAGTGCAACCCCGGCCAGCACGAGATCGCCTTCAAGTACGGCGAGGCGCTGACCACCTGCGACGACCACTCGGTCTACAAGACCGGCGCCAAGGAGATCGCCGCGCAGGAGGGCGTCAGCCTCACCTTCATGGCGAAGTACAACGAGCGCGAGGGCAACTCCTGCCACATCCACCTCAGCCTGCGCGACGAGCAGGGCCGGCCGGTGATGGCGGGCGACGGCCCGAACGGCTTCTCCCGCACCATGGAACACTTCCTCGCCGGCCAGCTCGCCTGCCTGGCCGACTTCTCCCTGATGCTCGCGCCGACCGTCAACTCCTACAAGCGGTACGTGCCGGGCAGCTTCGCCCCCACCGCCGTCGCCTGGGGACGGGACAACCGCACCTGCGCCCTGCGGGTGGTCGGCCACGGTCCGTCCCTGCGCTTCGAGAACCGCGTCCCCGGTGGCGACGTCAACCCGTACCTCGCGGTCGCCGCCCTGATCGCCGCCGGCCTGCACGGCGTCGAGCACCAGCTGCCGCTGGAGCCCGAGTTCACCGGCAACGCGTACGCCTCCGACGCCCCCCGGGTGCCGTCCACGCTGCGCGACGCGGTGGAGGCCTTCGAGCGCAGCGAGGTCGCCGCGGAGGCCTTCGGCAAGGACGTCGTCCAGCACTACACCCACGCCGGCCGGACCGAACTGGCCGCCTACGACGCGGCGGTGACCGACTGGGAGCGGCGCCGCGGATTCGAGCGGCTGTGACGGTGCGCCCCCTGATCGGCATCACCAGCTACCTTGACGAGGCGGCCTGGGGCGTGTGGCGCCAGAACGCCGCCGTCCTGCCGCAGACCTACCTCGACGCCGTCTCCCGGGCCGGGGGCACCCCCGTCCTGCTCCCGCCCCAGGGCGGCGGCGTCCACCGGCTGGTCGACGCGCTGGACGGACTGCTGCTGGCCGGCGGATCCGACATCGACCCGGCCCGGTACGGCGCCGACCCGCACCCGCGCACCGGCCGGCCCCACCCGGCCCGGGACGCCTGGGAGTTCGAGCTGCTCGCGGCCGCCCTCGACCGCGACCTGCCGGTCCTCGGCATCTGCCGGGGCATGCAACTGCTCAACGTCGCCCTCGGCGGCGACCTCGTCCAGCACCTGCCGGACGAGAGCCACCAGACCCTGCCCGCCACCTTCGTCCGCCAGGGCGTGGTGGTCCGGCCGGAGAGCCGCCTCGGCGAGATCCTCGGCCCCGCCGCCCAGGTCTCCTGCTACCACCACCAGGCGGTCGGCCGGATCGGCAGCGGGCTGCGGGCCACCGCCTGGAGCGCCGACGAGACCGTCGAGGCACTCGAACTGCCGGACCGGTCCTTCGCGGTGGCCGTCCAGTGGCACCCCGAGACCGACCCGGACGACCCGCGACTGTTCGACGCGTTCACCGCGGCCAGCTGCAAGGAGGCAGCCAGATGACCGAACCCGACCACTACCAGGTGATCAACCCGGCCACCGAGGAGGTGATCACCACCGTCGAGCTGGCCACGCTCGCCGAGACCGACGCCGCCGTGGCGCGGGCCAAGGCGGCCTTCGACGGCTGGCGCCGGGTCGCACCCGCGGACCGGGCCCGGCTGCTGCGGGCCTTCGCCGCCGCCGTCGACGCCGACCGTGAGCACCTGGCCGCCCTGGAGGTCGCCAACGCCGGCCACACCGTCGGCAACGCCCGCTGGGAGGCGGGCAACGCCCGCGACGTGATCGAGTACTACGCCGCCGCCCCCGAGCGGCTGTTCGGCCGGCAGATCCCGGTGGCCGGCGGACTCGACGTCACCTTCCAGGAGCCACTGGGCGTGGTCGGGGTCATCGTCCCGTGGAACTTCCCGATGCCGGTCGCCGCCTGGGGCTTCGCCCCGGCCCTCGCCGCCGGCAACACCGTCGTCGTCAAGCCCGCCGAGCTCACCCCGCTGACCGCGCTGCGCCTGGGCGAACTCGCCCTGCAGGCCGGTCTGCCCGAGCACGTCCTGCAGATCCTGCCCGGCCGCGGACCGGTCGTCGGACAGCGCTTCGTCACCCACCCCGACGTCCGCAAGGTGGTCTTCACCGGTTCCACCGCCGTCGGCAAGGGCATCATGGCCGGCTGCGCGGACCAGGTGAAGCCGGTCACCCTGGAACTCGGCGGCAAGAGCGCCAACATCGTCTTCGCCGACGCCGACCTCGCCAGGGCCGCCGCCAGCGCGCCCTACGCGGTCTTCGACAACGCCGGGCAGGACTGCTGCGCGCGCTCCCGGATCCTGGTCGAGGAGTCCGCCTACGACGAGTTCATGGCCCTGTTCGAGCAGGCCGTCCGGGGCGTGCGGGTCGGCGACCCGACCGACGAGAAGACCGAGATGGGACCACTGATCTCGGCCGCCCACCGGGCCCGGGTCGCCTCCTACGTCCCCGACGACTCCGCCGTCGCCTTCCGCGGCGCCGCCCCCGAGGGGCCGGGCTTCTGGTACCCGCCGACGGTGCTGGCGCCGGTACGCCCCGACGACCGGGCCTTCACCGAGGAGATCTTCGGCCCGGTGGTCACCGTGGTGCCGTTCCGCGGCGAACAGGACGCGCTGCGGATCGCCAACTCCACCGAGTACGGCCTGTCCGGCTCGATCTGGACCAGGGACGTCGGACGGGCACTGCGCGTGGCGCGCGGAGTGGAGGCCGGCAACCTGTCCGTCAACTCGCACTCCTCGGTGCGCTACTCGACCCCCTTCGGCGGGTTCAAACAGTCCGGGCTCGGCCGCGAGCTCGGCCCGGACGCCCTCAACGCCTTCACCGAAACCAAGAACGTCTTCATCTCCACGGAGGAATGAGCACCATGACGAAGCGACTTGACGGCCGGGTGGCGGTCATCACCGGCGCGGGCAGCGGCATCGGCCTGGCCACCGCCAAGCGGTTCGCGGCCGAGGGCGCCAAGGTGGTCTGCGTCGACCTCGACGAGGAGACCGGCGGCAAGGCCGCCAACGAGGTGGGCGGCCTGTTCGTTCGCGCCGACGTCACCGACGAGGCGGCCGTGCAGGCCATGTACCAGACGGCCGTCGACCACTACGGCAGCCTGGACATCACCTTCAACAACGCCGGCATCTCGCCGCCGGACGACGACTCCATCCTCACCACCGGCCTGGACGCCTGGCGGCGCGTCCAGGAGGTCAACCTCACCAGCGTGTACCTGTGCTGCAAGTACGCCATCCCGCACATGCAGCGCCAGGGCCGGGGCTCGATCATCAACACCGCCTCGTTCGTCGCGGTGATGGGCGCGGCGACCTCGCAGATCTCCTACAGCGCCTCCAAGGGCGGCGTGCTGGCGATGTCCCGCGAGCTCGGTGTGCAGTTCGCCCGCGAGGGGATCCGGGTGAACGCGCTGTGCCCCGGGCCGGTCAACACCCCGCTGCTCCAGGAGCTGTTCGCCAAGGACCCGGAGCGGGCCGCCCGGCGCCTGGTGCACATCCCGCTCGGCCGGTTCGCCGAGCCGGAGGAGATCGCCGCCGCGGTCGCCTTCCTGGCCAGTGACGACTCCTCGTTCATGACCGCCAACACCTTCCTGGTGGACGGCGGCATCTCCGGGGCGTACGTCACCCCCGAGTGGCAGTAGCCGGACGCGGGACTGCGGCCGGGCACCCCGTGCGGGGAGCCCGGCCGCAGCTGTACGGTCGGTGAATCAGGCCGCCGAACCCGCGTCACCGCCGACAGCAAAGGCGTCGCCGCCGTCGGCCGAGGCGTCGCCGCCGACCGCGAACGCCGACCCGTCCACCGCCCAGGCGTCGCCGCCCACGGCCGCGGCGTCGCCGCCGTCGGCCAGCGCGTCACCGCCGACCGCGAGGGCGCTGCCGTCGACGGCCGCGGCGTCGCCACCGACCGCGAGCGCGCCGTGCGGGTGGTCGTGCATGTGGGCGGAGGCCGAGCCGGCCCCGCCGATCAGCGCGAGCCCGGCGAACAGGGCAGCGGTGGTGACCTTGGCAATGCTGGAACGCATCGAGTCCTCCTGGTTGGGAAAGCGACGGGACCGATGTTCCACGGGCCCGGGCCGGTGGCGTGCGAACCACTCCGCACTGTCACCCGTCCGGACCAGGTACGGCCTCCGGGCGGGCGATCGCCGCGCATCCCGGTCCGACCACGGCACACCCCGGGCCGACCGCGGCGGCGCCGCGGTCAGGTGCGGCCGGCCGGCGGGATCTCCAGCTCGAACCAGACCACCTTGCCCTCGTGGGTGGCCCGGCTGCCCCAGCGGTGGGCGAGCTCGTTCACCAGGTGCATGCCGCGGCCGCCCTCGTCCTGCTCCCGGGCCCGCCGCAGCCGCGGCTCGTGGCTGTCCACGTCCGAGACCTCGACCGTGAGCAACTCGTTGCGGAACAGCCGCAGTTGGACGGGCGCCCCGGCATGTACCAGCGCGTTCGTGATCAACTCGCTGGTCAGCAGCTCCGTCTGGTCGCTCAGCGACCCCAGGCCCCAGCCGGCCAGCGTCTGCCGGGTGAAGCGCCGGGCGTGCCGCACCATCGAGAGGTCACCCGCGAGCGACAGCATCGCCAGCCGGTCGCGGCCGATCGGCCGCGCGTGCGCCATGATCACGGCCACGTCGTCCTGGCCGTTGTGCGCGCCCAGCACGTCGATGACCTCGTCGCAGGTCTCCTCCAGGGTGCCGCTGCGCCCGGCGACCGTCCGGCACAGCAGGTCCATCCCCTCGTCCAGGTCCTGCCCGCGACGCTCCACCAGTCCGTCCGTGTACAGCACCAGCAGACCGTCCTCCGGCAGGGTGAAGTTCATGCTGTCGAACGGCACCCCGCCCACCCCCAGCGGCGCCCCCGGCGGGATGGTGAGCAGCCGGGTGGTGCCGTCCGGCGCCGACAGCACCGGCGGCAGATGGCCCGCGGTGGCGGCCGTGCAGACCCGGTCCACCGGGTCGAAGACCACGCAGACACAGGTGGCGAACTGGCCCTCGCCGATCGCCGCCGTGGCGTCGTCGAGGCGGCGCAGCACCCGCGCCGGGTCGGTGTCCAGCGTGATCAGCGTCCGGGCGACCGTCCGCAGCTGGCCCATGGTGGCCGCGGCCCGGATGCCGTGGCCCATCACGTCGCCGACGATCAGCGCCACCCGCCCGCCCGACAGCGGCACCACGTCGAACCAGTCGCCGCCGACCTCGCTGATCACACTGCTCGGCAGGTACCGGTAGGCGATCTCCAGACCCGGCGTGCGGTGCACGTCCTGCGGCAGCAGGCTGCGCTGCAGGGTCAGCGCGGTGTCCCGCTCCCGCCGGTACAGCCGCGCGTTGTCGATGCACACCGCCGCCCGGGCGGCCAGCTCCTCGGCCAGCGCCACGTCCGCCGCGGTGAACGGGTCCGGGTTGCGGGTCCTGATGAACTCCGCCCCGCCCAGCACCGTCCCGCGGGCCAGCAACGGCACCATCAGGTACGAGTGCACCCCGGCCGCCAGGCTCGGCTGGACCCGGTCCGGGTGGGCCACGATCCGCCGCAGCGCCGGCTCGTCCACGTGCGGCACCAGGATCGACCGGCCGGTCCGCAGACTCTGCGCGTACAGCTTCGCCGACTGCGAGGCCCCGCCGATCGGATCGGCGGCCCCGGCCATCCGCCCCTCCTCGTCGATCTCCCCGACCGCGATCGCCCGCATCAGCACCGAGCCGTCCGTCGGCACCGGATCCGGATCGTCGCCCTGCAGCACCGACTCCAGCACGTCCACGGTGGTGAAGTCGGCGAACCGCGGCACCACCACCTCCACCAGCTCCTGCGCCGTCCGGTGCAGGTCCAGCGTGGTGCCGATCCGGGTGCTCGCCTCGTTCAGCAGCGCCAGCCGCTGCTGCGCCGCGCCCGCCGCCTCCAGCGCCCGCTGGCGCTGCTCGGCGGCGTCCCGCTCGCGGGTGTACAGCAGCGCGTTGTCGATCGACACCGCCGCCCGGGCCGCCAGCTCGGCGGCGAGCGTCAGGTCCTCCTCGTCGTACGGCCGGTCGGTCACGCTGCGGTAGAAGGTCGCCACGCCCACCGCCGCGCCGCGCGCGATCAGCGGCACCACCATCAGCGAACGCACCTGCTGCTCGCGCACGGCGACGGCCCGCTCCTCGTCGTCGTTGAACCAGTTCAGCGCCCGGTCGTCCATGACCGGCAGGAACACCGGCCGGCGGTGCGCCAACACCCAGGCGTTCGGCGTGCTCGGGTGGAAGCGGTGCACCGAACCGACCGGCGTCACCGGGAACATCCCGCTGCCCTGCACCGTGTGGTACGCCATCCGCCGCAGCACCGCGGAACGGTCCGCCCGCCCCGGACCCGGCCCGGTGGCACCCCGTACCAGCGCGTCCAGCACCTCCACCACCACGGTGTCCGCCAGCCGGGGCGTGGCCATCTCGGCCAGCTCCCGGGCCGTCTGCACGAGGTCGAGCGTGGTGCCGATGCGCGCCGTCGCGGTGTTCACCAGCGCCAGCCGCTCCTGCGCGGCCTTGGCCTCCCGCAGCGCCTGCTCCCGCGCCTCGGCGGTCTGCTGCTGGCGCTGGTACAGCCGGGCGTTGTCGATCGCCACCGCCGCGCGCGCCGCCAACTCGTCGCCCAGCGTCAGGTCCGACTCCCCGAACGGGTCCCGCCCGGCCCGCCGCGAGTACACCACCATGCCCAGGACCGTGCCCCGGGCCACCAGCGGGGTGATCACCACCGGGCGCGGCCGGTCGCCCAGGTACCCCCGCAGGCGGTCCGGCGGCACCTGATCCGCCAGCAGCGGCAGCTCCCAGTTCGGCATGGTCACCGTCCGGCCCGTCGCCAGCGCCCGGGCGTACGCCGAATCCGTCGGCACCTGGTGCACCGACTCGGTCGGCAGGTCCTGCACCGGGTGGGCCGGGTCGACGGTGGCCACCGCCAGCCGGCGCACCAGCAGCGGCGCCGACGGGTGCGGGTCGCTGCCCGCCACCAGGTGCTCCAGCGCGAACACCCCGACGGTGTCGGTCAGCCGCGGGACCAGGGCCTCCGCCAGCTCCCGGGCGGTGCGCCGCAGGTCGAGGGTGGTGCCGATGGACGCGCTGGCGTCCGCCAGCACCGCCAGCCGGTCCTGGGCCTTCGCCGCCAGCAGTTCGGCCTGGTGCCGCTGGGTGACGTCCACGATGGTCGAGCTGACCCCCAGCACCTCGCCGTTCGGTTGCTGGAGCCGGAAGTAGGACGCCGACCAGGCGTGGTCGTGCGCGGGATCGCCCGGTGTCCGGCCGTGCGAACGGGTGTCCACCACCGCGTCGCCGCCCGCCAGGACGTCGCGCATCACCGCCTCGACCTCCTCCCCGTTGAGGCCCGGCAGCACCTCGGTGATCGTCCGGCCCAGGTGCTCGGAGATCGGCATCCCGTTGATCCGCGCCAGCGCCTCGTTCAGCCGGACGAACCGCAGCTCGTCGTCGTACACCGCCATCCCCACCGGGGACTGCGTGAAGAAGCCGTCCAGCACCGCCAGGTCGGACTGCAGCCGCCGCAGCGCCGTCACGTCCGACGCCACCGCCAGCACCAGCGGCTTCCCGCCGGGGCCCGCGATCGGATGCGTGCGGAACTCCAGGTTGACGTCGTGGCCCGACCGGTGCCGCACCGGGAACACCCCGGACCAGGCCCGGCCGTTCAGGATGTCCGCGAACAGCGCCATCACCTCGGGCCGCTGCTCCGCCGACACCAGCAGCTGCGCGGCCGGCGCCCCCACGGCCTGCTGCGCGCTGTAACCGAGCAGGGCCTCCGCGTCCGGGCTCCAGTGCAGGATCCGCCCGTCCTGGGCGATCAGCGCGGTCGCGATCGGGACCATCAGCAGGCCGTCCGGAACCCGCCCGCCGCGCTCGGCCCCGCCCTGTTCGGGCGCTGCCAGGGAGCTGCGGGTCGGTGGGATAGTCCTGTGGTGCTCGTTGGTGTCCATCTAGGCACCCGCCCGGAGGTCGGCGTTCCGCCCTGCCATCGTCGCACGCCCTCCCCGCGCAGCCCATCCGGCGGAGGGCGCGGATTGGGCCGCGGGCCGCCCCGGATGGTTGGCTTGGTCCCGTCGGACGAGCCCCGCGGGGCCGGTGTTCAGCAGCAGACGGAGGGTGTCCGGCCGATGAGGCGCAAGTCCGGGGTACCGGCCAGTCCCCTTCCACAGCGCCACGGCGTCGACCCCGTCCGGTTGCGGCTCCCGGTGACCGGCAGCTGGCCGACCGCCCGCGCCTACCTGCTGGAACGCTACGCGCCCGCGGTCGGCGCCGAACGCGTCGAGGAGATGCTCGACGGCGGGGAGTTCACCGCCCAGGACGGGCCGGTCGGCGCGGACCGCCCCTACCGCCCCGGCGAGTACCTCTGGTTCCACCGCGAACTGCCCGCCGAGGTCCCCGTCCCCTTCCCGGTCGAGGTCCTGCACCGCGACGACCGGCTGGTGATCGCCGACAAACCGCACTTCCTCGCCACCACCCCGCGCGGCCGCCACGTCGCCGAGACCGCCCTCGCCCGGCTGCGCCGCGACCTCGGCCTGCCCCGGCTGAGCCCCGCCCACCGCCTGGACCGGCTCACCGCGGGCCTGGTGATGTTCGTCGTCGACCCCCGCCACCGCGGCGCCTACCAGGGACTCTTCGAACAGCGGCTGGTGCGCAAGGAGTACGAGGCCGTCGCCCGCTTCGACCCGGACCTCCCGCTGCCGCGCACCGTCCGCAGCCGGATCGTCAAGGAACGCGGCGAGCTCGCCTCCCGCGAGGTCCCCGGCGAGCCGAACGCCGAGAGCCGGATCGAACTGCTCGACCGGCACGGCTCCCTGGCCCGCTACCGCCTTCACCCGCACACCGGCCGCACCCACCAGCTGCGGCTGCACATGGCGGCCTGCGGACTGCCCATCCTCGGCGACCCGCTCTACCCGGAGGTGCTCGCCGAACCGGCCCCGGACGACTTCCGTCACCCGCTCCAACTCCTGGCCCGCACACTGGAGTTCACCGATCCGGTGACGGGCGTGCGGCAGCTCTTCCACAGCCGCCGCGAGCTGGCCGCCGCGACGGCGCCGCAGGAGTGGGACGCGCCGTGACCCGCGGCCGCGCTCACGCGGGCCCGGCCGCCGCCAGTGCGCGCACGGCGGCGACGGTGTCCGCCTCCTCGGCGAGCTTGTCGTCCCGGTAGCGGACCACCCGGGCGAACCGCAGGGCCAGGCCCGCCGGGTAGCGGGGGCTGCGCTGGAGACCGTCGAAGGCCACCTCCACCACCAGCTCCGGGCGGACCCGGACGGTGCCGGCCTCCCGGTCGACCTCGCGGGCCAGCAGTTCCCGGGTCTGCCACACCAGCAACTCGTCGGTCAGCCCCTTGAAGGTCTTGCCCAGCATCACCCACGGCGGCAGCCCCTCCGCGCCGGCCGCACGGGCACCCAGGTGCAGGTTGCTCAGGAAGCCCCGGCGGCGGCCGGAACCCCACTCGGCCGCCAGCACCACCAGGTCCAGGGTGTGGTGCGGCTTCACCTTGATCCACCCGGCGCCGCGCCGGCCCGCCGCGTACGGCGCCGCCGGGTCCTTGACGAGCACCCCCTCGTGCCCGTGGTCGAGCGCCTCCCGCAGGAAGGCCTCGGCCCGCCCGGGGTCCTCCGTGCGCACGCCCGGTACCCGCAGCCCGGCCGGGACGGCCCGTTCCAGGGCCGCCCAGCGCCGTTCGGCGGGGAGGTCGAGCAGATCGGTGCCGTCCAGGTGCAGCAGGTCGAAGAAGAACGGCCGCAGCGGGGCCTCGGCGCGCAGCCGGGCCGGGTCCTGCCGGGAGGCGGTGCGGGCCGCCGTCACCTGGAACGGGCGCGGCCGGCCGCCCGGGCCCAGCACGATCGCCTCACCGTCCAGCACGGCCGACCCGACCGGGAGGGCCAGCGCCGCCTCGACCAGCTCCGGGACCCGGCCGGTGATCTCGTCCAGGCTCCGGGTGAAGACGGCCACCTCCCGGCCGTCCCGGTGCACCTGTACCCGGATCCCGTCCAGCTTCCACTCCAGCGCCGCGGGGCCCTGGATCCGTTCCAGGGCCGCCGCGGTGTCCGGTGCGGCCGCCGCCAGCATCGGCCGCACCGCCCGGCCGACCCGCAGGCCGAAGGCGAGCAGCGCCGGCTCCCCGCCGGTGAGGGCGGCGCCCGCCACCGCGCGGGCCGAGCCGCGCAGCATCAGGGCGCGCCGCACGGCCGGGGCCCGGACCCCCGCGGCCTTCGCCACCGCGTCCCCCAGCAGCGCGTCCAGCGCGCCCTGCCGCAGGTCGCCGACCAGGACCCCGGCCAGCAGTTCCTGCTCGGGGCCGGTCGCCCGGCCGAACAGCGCGTCCAGCAGCCGCCGGCGCTCGGCCTGCGCGCCCGTGCCGTGCACGGCGGCGATCGCGGCCAGCGCGTCCTCGGTCTCCAGCACCCCCAGGGACGGCTCCGCGGCGGGGGCGGGCATCGCGCGCAGGGCCGCCGGGCCGACCCCGATCCGCTGCCGCCGCGACTCGCCGGACAGCAGGGCGACCGCCGCCGCCCCCTCGGCCGGGCCGAGTTCGCGCAGCAGCGTCGCCAGCAGGCCCACCTTGGCGTTGCGGGCCGGTTCGGCGGCGACCGCGCGGGAGGTCTCGGCGATGCGGTGCAGCACGGCGGCCTCCCGGGGCGTTCGCCCGGGACGTCCCCGGGGTCGGCTCCCATGCTGGCCGGTCCGCGCGGCCGGTGCGCGTCGAGCCGAGGTGGCCCCGGCGCCCCGGGCGCGCGACGCTGGTGGGGAGGCCGCGACCTGCCCGGGCCGCGGCACCGCGAGCGCCGGAGGACACCATGACCACTGCCGCACACCCCGGCGCCCGACCCGTGCCGCTCGGCCCCAAACCGGCCGAGACCCCGGAGTGCGAGTCGAGCACCAGCCACGAGATCTCGACCCCCGAAGCCCCGGAACTGCACAACGCCTGGCCGGGCTGGGCACCCATGCTGCTGATCGCGGTGATGGTGCTGGCCTGCGTCCTGTTCATGGTCGGCCGGATCTTCTCCATCTGACCCGCCGGGCCGGGCGCGGCACAGGTCCTGACGCCGCGTCGGCCCGGATCCCCCTGCCGGTTACCATGTGTGACGTCTGAACAGCACATGGAAGTGGTGGTTGCGCTGAACCCCTCCCGCACCGGCGCCGTCGCGCTGCTCGCGGCCGCGATGGTCTGGTCGTCCGGCAGTCCCGCCGCACCGCTGGCGGCCCGCGGCGGGCCCGCCGACCCGGTCTATCCCGCCCTCGGCAACGCCGGGTACGACGTCGACCGTTACGACCTGGACTTCACCTACCGCCCCGACAACCGCACCGTCGACGCGACCGCGCGGGTCACCGCGCGCACCCAGGAGCGGCTGCCGCGGTTCGAGCTGGACGCGCTCGGGCTGGACGTGCACGCCGTCCGGGTCGACGGGGCCCCGGCCGCGTTCCGGCTGCAGAACGAGAAGCTGGTGGTCGAACCGCGCCGGGCGGTCCCCGCCGGCGCGGTCATGACGGTCTCGGTGGCGTACACCGCCGATCCGCGGGCCGCACTGCCGCACACCGGGTGGGTGCCCACCGAGGACGGCTTCGCGGTCGCCGGGCAGCCGGACGGGGCACACACCGTCTTCCCCTGCAACGACCACCCCAGCGACAAGGCCCGCTTCACCGTCCGGGTCACCGCCCCCGACCAGCTGCTCGGCGTCGCCAACGGCACCCTCGCCGCCGGCGCCGAACACGACGGGCAGACCACCCGCACCTACGTCTCGCGCTACCCGATGGCCACCGAGCTGCTCCAGGTCTCGGTCGGCGCCTACACCGTCAGGGAGCGCCGGGGCCCGGACGGCCTTCCGCTGCGCGACGTCGTCCCCACCTCCCGGGCCGCCGCCACCGAGCCGGCCCTGTCCCTGACGTCCGGTCAGCTCGGCTGGCTCGAACAGCGGCTCGGGGCCTTCCCGTTCGAGACGTACGGCCTGATGCCCGCGAACACGGACGACCCGGAGGCCTTCGACTTCACCGGCCTGGAGACCCAGACCCTGACCATCTACAAGCCGGCCTTCCTGCTCCAGCCGGAGGCGAAGATCGGCTCGCACATGGTGCACGAGCTGGTCCACTCCTGGTTCGGTGACAGCGTCACCCCGCAGAACTGGTCCGACCTGTGGCTCAACGAGGGCCACGCGGACTTCTACGGGCTGCTCTACCGGTACGAGCGCGGCTGGCCGGACTCGCTGGGCTTCACCTCCTTCGAGGCCCGGATGAAGGACACCTACGCCCGCGGCGACCAGTGGCGCCACGACTCCGGCCCGGTGGCGGCCCCGAACGCCGCGAACCTCTTCGACAGCCAGCGCTACCTGGGCGGGGTCCTGGCGCTGTACGCGCTCCAGGAGGAGGTCGGCCCCGACGTGTTCAACCGCATCGAGCGCGAGTTCCTGCGCCGCTACCAGCACGGCACCGCGAGCACCCGCGACTACATCAGCACCGCGTCCCGGGTGGCCGGCCGGGACCTCGGCCCCTTCCTGAACGCCTGGCTCTACGGTGACCGGACCCCGCCGATGCCGCATCACCCGGACTGGACCGTCGGCCCGGCCACCGGCGTGCAGCGTTCCTTCGCGCCCGTCCCGCGGGGGAGCGCCACGCTCTGATCCGCAGCCCGGCGAGGGGCCGTGGCGGACGGCGGCCGAGCGCGGTCTCGACCCGCGCCAGCAGCCGTTCGTCCGCCACGGTGGCGAGGACGACCAGCAGAAGCTCCACTGCTTCGCCGTCGCCGCCGTCCACGGCCCGGCGGATCCGCTCCACCAGGCCGTCACGTACCGCGACCATCGCCCTCGCCTCCCTTCCACCGGACACCCCCGGGACCCTGCGGGTGCCCACGGTGCATTCGGAGCCGCTCCCCGCCCGGATGGGTGGCACCTCCGACGGGCCCCGCGCACCGGCCCGCCGACGCCGCGCCCGGCGCCCCGGCCCGTCCCGCGTCAGCGGCCCCGGTCGGCCAGCAGCTCGCGGGCCGCCCGGGCGCCGGAGGCCAGCGCGCCCTGGACGGACCCGGTCGCCCGGTGGTCGCCACAGACGTACCGCCCCCGCCCGCAGCGGGAGGAACGGCTCAGCCGCAGCGGGACGGGCATTGCCGGCAGCGCCGCCGGGATCCGGTACGTCGCCAGCGGCTCCCAGCCCGCCGGGTCGCAGCCGTACAGCTCCGCCAGCCTGGCCCGGACGGCGGGCTCCACCGCCTCGGTGCCCAGCACCGAGGTCGACACCAGCGCCCGGCCGTCCCCGGACAGCTCCGGCACCACCTGCGACAGCACGACCGTGTTCAGCACCGGCCCGTCCCGGTCGACCAGCAGCGTGGGTTCGGCCAGCGGGGTTCGCTCGGCCGCGTGGTAGAAGGTGGTGACCGACCGCATCGGCGGCACCACCAGACCGGGCAGCAGCCGGGCCGCGGCGCCTGGGTCCGTCGCCACCACCACGCTCCGCGCGGCCAGTTCGCTGCCGTCGGCGAGCAGCACCCCGGCGTCGGTGAGCGCCGACACCGGCGCCTCCAGGCGGACCGGAAGCCGGGCCGCGAGCCGCTCGGGCACCGCGCCGATCCCCGCCTGCGGCAGGCACAGCGTGCCCCGCAGCATGCTGCGCCAGACCAGGTGGAAGAAGCGGCTGGAGGTCTCCAGCCCGTCCTCCAGGAAGACCCCGGACAGGAACGGGCGCAGCAGCGTCTCGATCCCCCCGGCCGAGAAGCCCGCCGACCGCAGTGCGGCGTACGTCCCGGCTTCGCCCGCCCGGCGCAGCAGCGCGGCCGGCAGCGCCGCGTCGCGGGCTCCGAGCAGCGCGAGGGCGGCCAGGTCGCGGGTCGAGGCGAGCCGGCCGGGCCACAGGTCGCCGGCCTCGCGGGGCCGCCGGGTCGGGTCGACGAAGCGCAGCCGTTCGCCCCGGCCCGCCAGCAGGAACCCGGGGGTGAGCGGGCGCAGTCGCAGGGCCCGCAGCTGCAGCCGCCGCCGGACCTGCGGGTACGAGGTGTTGAACACCTGGAATCCGCGGTCCAGGCGGAAACCCTGCACCAGGTCGGTCCGCATCCGGCCGCCGACCCCGTCCGAGGCCTCCAGCACCAGGACCCGCAGGCCGCCCGCCACCAGGTCCTGCGCACAGGCGAGACCGGCCAGGCCGGCCCCCACCACCACGGCATCGACGGTCACGGCGCCGACCTCCTTCCGGACGATCTCTGCGGACGAGCGGTCGGATCCTCCCGGCCGCCGTCGTCCGGCGTCCAGTCATACCCCGTGGGCCCGGTACGGTCCCGGGCGCCGCGCGGGGACCTGACACGTCCGGGTGCGCGATCGGGCCGATCGCGACAGGGTTGGGTGGTCAGGTCCTCCCGGCGCACAAGTTGGAGCTTCCCGTCATGACCGAGCAACCCAAGGCGCAGATCGGCGTCACCGGCCTGGCCGTGATGGGCCGCAACCTCGCCCGCAACCTGGCCCGGCACGGCCACCGCGTCGCGGTCCACAACCGTACCCGGGCGAGAACCACCGCGCTGGTCGAGGAGTTCGGCCACGAGGGCGAGTTCGTCGCCACCGGGACCACGGCGGAGTTCGTGGCGTCGCTGGAACGGCCCCGGCGCATCGTGATCATGGTGAAGGCGGGGCAGCCCACCGACGCGGTCATCGACGAACTGGTGCCGCTGCTGGACGACGGCGACGTGGTCCTCGACGGTGGCAACGCGCACTTCCTGGACACCCGCCGGCGCGAGCAGGCCCTGCGCGAACACGGCCTGCACTTCGTCGGCAGCGGCATCTCCGGCGGCGAGCAGGGCGCCCTGGAGGGCCCCAGCATCATGCCGGGCGGCACCGCCGAGTCCTACCGGGTGGTCGGCCCGCTGCTGGAGTCGATCGCCGCCAAGGTCGACGGCGAGCCGTGCTGCACCCACGTCGGCCCGGACGGGGCCGGCCACTTCGTCAAGATGGTGCACAACGGCATCGAGTACGCCGACATGCAGCTGATCGCCGAGGCGTACGACCTCCTGCGGCACGCCGGCGGCCTGCGGCCCGCGCAGATCGCCGAGGTCTTCCGCACCTGGAACGGCGGCCGGCTGGAGTCCTACCTGATCGAGATCACCGCGGACATCCTCGCCCACACCGACGCCGCGAGCGGCAAGCCCTTCGTCGACGTGGTGCTCGACGAGGCCGAGCAGAAGGGCACCGGGCGCTGGACGGTCCAGACCGCCCTCGAACTGGGTGTCCCGGTGAGCGGCATCGCCGAGGCCGTCTTCGCCCGCTCGCTCTCCGGCAGCGCCGAGCTGCGCCGGGCCACCCGGGAGCTGCCCGGGCCGACCGAGACCTGGCTCGACAGCACCGCCGCGGACCGCTTCGCCGACGACGTCGAGCAGGCGCTGTACGCCTCGAAGATCGTCGCGTACGCGCAGGGCTTCCACCAGATCCAGACCGGCAGCAGCGAGTACGGCTGGAAGATCGACCCCGGGGCGATGGCGGCCATCTGGCGCGGCGGCTGCATCATCCGGGCCCGCTTCCTGGACCGGATCAGGGCGGCCTACCGGGGCGAGGGGGAGGTGGTCACCCTGCTCACCGACGACCACTTCCGCGAGGCCCTCGGCTCGGCCCAGTCCGCCTGGCGCCGGGTGGTCTCCACCGCGGCCCAACTCGGCGTGCCGGTACCGGGCTTCTCCACCGCGCTCGCCTACTACGACAGCCTGCGCGCCGAACGGCTCCCGGCCTCGCTCGTCCAGGGCCAGCGCGACTACTTCGGCGCGCACACCTACCGGCGGGTCGACCGCGAGGGCACCTTCCACACCCTCTGGGGCGGCGACCGCAGCGAGGAGCAGCACTGAGGCGGGGCTCCCTCCGGGCCGTGGCGGGGTCGACCAGTCCGCCGGCCCCGCCGCTCCGAAGAGGGGGTGTCCGGCCGGTGGAGCGCCGGGGCGGGAGAGGAGCGGGCCGTGATCGAGGTGGAGCGGACCATCACGGTGGAGCGTCCGGTGGACCCGGTGGTCGCGTACCTGGCGGACTTCGGGCACACCGAGGAGTGGGACCCGGGGACGGTCCGGTGCCGCAGGCTGGACGCCGGGCCGGTCCGCGAGGGCGCACGCTGGGCGAACGTCTCCCGGTTCCGGGGCCGGGAGAGCGAGCTGACGTACCGGCTGGTGCGGTACCGGTCCGACCACCTGGTGTTCACGGGGGAGAACCGGACCGTCACCGCCACCGACGACCTGCGGTTGCGGGAGGAGCAGGGCCGAACGGTGATCACCTACCGGGCGCAGCTGCGGTTCAAGGGCGCGGCGCGGCTCGTCGCGCCGCTGCTGCGGCGGGAGTTCGAGCGGCTGGCCGACGCGGTGGAGCGCTCACTGCCGGAGGTGCTCGGCCGGGGGTGAGCGCGCCGCGAGCGGGCCGTGGGTGCGCCCCGGCCCGTCGGCGGCGGGGCCGGGGCCCGGCGGGTCAGAGCCAGGCGGGCTGCTCGCCCAGCGCCTGGCGCAGCCGCATGACGGTGCCGCGGACGGCGTCCCGGGCGACGGTGTCGGTGCACCAGTCCGTGGAGGCCTCCAGCAGTTCGGCGGCGGCCTCCGCGACGGCGGCGGGCAGGGCGATCTCGCGCAGGTCGTGCAGGCGCGCCGCCGCGCGCAGCCCCGCCGAGGACCGTTCGTTCTGGGGCGTGACCACCGGGTGCGACGGCTGGCCGGGGTGGTTGGCCTGGAACTCGTAGACGGTCATGCCTGGTGAAACGTCGTGGGGCCCCGCTGGTCACGGGTGTGCGGGAATTGCGTCTGGACGGGGTGCGGGCCCGGACGGTGGCGCGGTCCGCCCGGTCTATTGACGGCTCGTCTAATAGCTCCTACCTTCTCGGCAGAAGGGAATGCCGTCGCCCAGGAGGCCGAGCCGTGACCACCCAGCCCGCCGAGCCGCGCACCAGGGACCGCGAACAGACCGCGCAGCGGCTGCTCGCCTCCTCCGCCAAACTCTCGTTCGACCCGGCCAAGGACGTCGACTGGCAGTCCCCGCCGGTACCCGGCCGCTACTACGCCCCCGCCCACCACCTCTCGCTCTACGGCACCGACCTGTGGGAGCGGCTGAGCGAGGACCAGCGGATCGAGCTCAGCAAGCACGAGGTCGCGAGCATCGCCGCCGTCGGCATCTGGTTCGAGGAGATCCTCATGCAGATGCTGCTGCGGCACGCCTTCGACCGCGACCCGACCACCGCCCACGTCCAGTACGCGCTCACCGAGATCGCCGACGAGTGCCGGCACTCCGTCATGTTCGCCCGGATGATCTCCTGGATGGGCGTCCCCGCGTACGGCCCCGACCGCCTCGCCCACAACCTCGGCCGGGTCTTCAAGGCCACCTCCACGCACAGCCAGACCTTCGGCGGCACCATGTACGTCGAGGAGATCCTGGACGCCTTCCAGCGCGAGCTGATGAACGACGAGACCCTCCAGCCGCTGACCCGCCAGGTCTCCCGGATCCACGTCATCGAGGAGTCCCGGCACATCAGCTACGCCCGCGAGGAACTGCTGCGCGGGCGGACCGGCCCGGTCCGCCGCCGCTGGGAACAGCTCTTCGTCGGCCTGATCGTCTACTTCGCCACCACCAGCCTGATCAACCCCCGCCTCTACGCCGCCGTCGGCATCGACCCCGCCGCCGGCCGCCGCGCGGCCCGGGCCAACCCGCACTGGCGCGCCACCAGGATCCGGATGGCGAGCAAGGTGATCGGCGTCCTCGACCGCGCGGGCCTGGTCGGCCGCACCAACCGTTGGCTGCTGCGCGCGGCCGGCGTCCTCGCCTGACCGGTCGCCGGATCGCCGGGGCCGGGCAGCTCAGGACCGGTGACCGGCCCCGGCGGCGACCGCCGCGGCGGTCAGCACCACCAGATGCGCAGTCCAGCAGTCGGACTGCTCGGTGGCGATGTCGGCGCCGCAGCCCGCGCAGACCAGGTTGGGGCCGTCCAGGCCGTCGAGTCCGCAGCAGCCGTTGCGGCGGCCGTCGTCGGGGTGCGGCGCCGTGCCCCGGACGTCCTCGGGATGCAGGATGACGGAACCGCCGTCGGCGCTGGTCAGGTAGCTGCCGCGGACTGCCCTGAGAGGGGCGGCCCGCCGGCCGGGACGCCGCTCGGCGTTCGGCGCCAGGCGCGCCTGCGTGAGCTCGCCGGTGAGCGGCTGCCGGCAGTTCGCGCAGCTGAAGGAGGTCATCGGAACATTGTGCCCCGCGGGGCCCGGGTCCTCGTCAGACGGGCTCACCCGGGTAGCGGACGCCGATCTGTGCCCGGGCGGCGTCCAGGGTGCGCATCACGGCGAGCGAGCCGTCGTGCGGTACCAGCGGGGACTCGGTCAGCCCCGCGCGCAGGCAGCGCATCACCTCGGCGGCCTCGGGGCCGAAGCCGTGGCCGGGGCCGCGCGGTGCGGCGACCGGCTCGGGGGCGCGTCCGTCGCGGTGCAGGGTGAAGCCGCTGGGGTGGAAGAAGTCCTCGGCCAGCTCGATCCGGCCGCGGGTGCCGTGCACCGACGCCCGCTGGGCGGTGGCGGTGGCGATCGAGCAACCGAGCAGCGAGACCGCGCCGCCCGGGTGCCGCAGGGCCAGCGCCGTGCTCTCGTCGACGCCCTCGGGTGTCAGCCGGGCGAGGGCCCGGACCTCCTCGGGCTCGCCGAGCAGCAGGTGCGCGAACGACACGGGGTAGACGCCGAGGTCGAGCAGCGCGCCGCCGCCGGCCCGTGGGTCGCGCAGCCGGTGGCCCGGGTCGGGCGGTGCGGCGATCCCGAAGTCCGCGTGCACCGAACGGACTTCGCCGATCGCGCCGTCCCGGACCAGCTCGGCGATCCGGCGCACCGTCGGGTCCAGGTACATCCACATCGCCTCCATCAGGAAGCGGTCGGCGGTGCGGGCGGTGGCGACCAGGGACTCGGCCTCGGCGGTGTTGAGCGTGAACGGCTTCTCGCACAGCACCGCCCGTCCGGCCTCCAGCATCAGGGTGGTGGCGGCGTGGTGGGCGGTGTGCGGGGTCGCCACGTACACCACGTCCACCTCGGTGTCGGCGGCGAGAGCGGCCCAGGAGCCGTACGCCCGGGGGATCTTGTAGCGGTCGGCGAAGTCGCGGGCGCCCGCCTCGCTGCGGGAGGCGACGGCCAGCACCTCGGCGTCGGGTGCGGCGAGCAGGTCCTCGGTGAACGCGGCGGCTATCCCGCCGGTGGCGAGGATCCCCCAGCGGATCGGTCGGTCGGAGACGGCCACGGTGGTCTGTACCTCTCTGCGGTCGGCCGGCCCGCTCGGCGCGCGGGCCGGCCTCGACGCGGCCAGCGTAGCGACCGGCCCCGCCCGGGCCGGACCCTGCCCCGGCGGACCGGCCGTCCCCGACCCGCCGTCAGGCGGCGGTGCGGGCGCGGCCCCGGATCACCACTTGTCCCAGGCGATGTTCCAGCCGCTCAGGCCGTTGGCCGGGTCGACCTGCTTGCCGACCGAGTTCTTCACCGTCACGATGTCGCCGATCAGGGCGGCGGCGTAGTAGCGGCCCGCGACGGAGTCGTTGTCGCCGTCCTCCGCCGAGCCGTCCTGGAGGCCGACGCAGCCGTGGCTGGTGTTGCGGCTGCCGAACGGGTTGTCCGGCGCGTACTTGCCGTGGACGTAGGTGCCGGTCGGGGTGAGCCGCAGCGCGTGCGGCATCTTCACCTTGTAGTCGGGGCCCTCGTGGTTGACGACGGTGGAGGAGTCCATGACGGTCGTCCCCTCCTTCGCCATGACCACCATGGTGCCGTTGAAGGTGTTCTGCGAGGCGGGCGAGTCGGCACCGGCGCTGATCGGGATGGTCTCGGCCGGCTTGCCGTCCTCCTCGACCACCATCTGGTGCGAGGAGGCGTCCGCCGTGCTGACCCGGGAGCGGCCGATGGTGAACGACTGGTCGCTGTCGACCTCGCCGTAGACGCCCGGTGCGGTCTCGACGCTCTTCAGGCGGTAGTGGGCGACGACCTTGGTCTGCGGCTTCCAGAAGGTCTGCGGACGGAAGTCGATCCGGCTGTCGTTGAACCAGTGGCCCTTGACCACGCTGCCGTCGGAGGTGTCGAAGGTGATCGCCTTCTCCACCGCCGCGCGGTCCTTGACCGGCTTCTTGAACGTCAGCGAGACGATCATGCCGGTGCCGTAGGTCTGGCCGTCCGCGACGTTGTCCTGCGGGCTCGCCACCTGCTGCGGGGTCAGCGTGGTGAAGCTGCTCTCCGCGGTCGTCGCCACGCCGGCGGCGTCGGCCGCCCGGGCGCTCACCTTGTACTCGGACGAGACCGCGAGCCCGCCGGCCGGTGCCCAGCCCAGGCCGTCGGCGGTGAGCGCGCCGGGTACCTCGGTGCCGTCCTTGCCGGTGACCTTGACCTCGGTCAGCTTCCCGTTCGCGACCGACACCTTGAGGGCGCCGGTCGGCTTGACGCCCGTCGCCCCGTTCGCCGGTTCGATGCTCACGGCCGCCGCGGACGTCTTCTCCTTGGACGCGGCGGGCCCGGAGGCCGATCCGCCCCCGCCGCCGCTGCACGCCGTGGTCAGCGCGAGCGCGCCACCGAACACCGTCGCCGCCAGAACCCTGTACCTGCGCTCCACCCGAGTTACCCCTTTTGCCGTGATCCAGTCGTATATACGCAGCGGCGAGCGGCCGGGTTCCACCCGAGAGCGACGATTGCGTCACAGTGGGACTCCGCGGGGCGGCCCGGGCCGGCGAACCGGCCCCCGGAATCCGGACGAACCGGGTACGGCGGACGGCGGCACCCCGATGGCGGGCGCGGCGGGCCTGGCCGAGCCTGGGGGAACACGTGCCCGCGACCCAACGGAGGACCCCATGACCGTCACCGCCGACCTCGACAAGGTGCTCGACAAGGCCTACGAGAACCTCACCCTGCCCGAGGTGCTGGACGCACCGGTGGCCGCGCTGTCCGGCCTGACCGACGCCCACGGCGAAGCGCTGTCCGCCCTGCGGATCAAGACCGTCGGCGACCTCGGCCGCAACAAGTACATCCGCTGGGCGGTCGCGATGGCCGACCTCCAGGACCGCACCAACTGACCCCGGAGCGCGGCCCGCGGGCCGGCATCTGCCCCGCAGGCGCCGGGCCCGCGGGCCGCGCCGCTACGAGAAGTCGGCCCCGGCGCCGCCGTCGTACCCGAGCCGCGCGTCGCCGCCGGTGTCCGGCCCGTCGCCGCCGCCCGAGCGCCGGACCGGCCGGCGCCACAGCAGCTCCGCAGGGCCCGTGATGCCCGGCAGGTAGAGGTCCAGCGCCGCCCGGCCGTGCACGGCCACCGCCCGGACGATCCCGTCGCGCGAGGCGCCGGCCGGGTCGTCCGGCAGCGGGTGCCCGGCGCGCAGCAGCTTCGAGTGCCGCGCGGAGAGCGGGGCGTCCTGGGCCCGGGCGAACAGGCGCAGTGCGGCCACCGCGAGGACCGTGCCGCCCGCCCCCGCGAGCACCGGGGAGAGGTCGAGCAGGCCGACCACGGCGAACGGGACCGCCACCAGCAGCAGCAGACCCGCGAGCACCGCCCGGCCGACCGGGAGGAACAGCCCGCGCTCGACCAGGACGGCGCGGATCCCCCGCAGCGCCTGCCGTGCCTCACCGCGAGACGCCAGCCGCTCCAGCTCCACCGGGGTGCCGAAGGTCGGCAGCAGACCGGCGAGCAGCGGATCGGCGGGGGAGTCCGCCACCGCGCTCCGGGCGAGGCGGCCGTCCGGCAGCCGTTCGACCAGCCCGGCCAGGTGCAGGGCCACCACCGTCGTGACCGCGAAGGCCCGCGGGCCGTTGCGCAGCCACGCCAACTGGTACGCGGTCAGCCCCTCGGCCGACCGCGGCAGCCGGGCCAGGGCCGGCCGGCGGGTCAGCACTGCGGCGAGAGCCGGCAGCACGACCGCCGGGACGAGCAGGATCCACCGCATCGCACGCCCCCGATGTCCGGCGCCCCGCGGGCGCGCCCGGGCACCGTAGCGCGGGCGGGCCGTCGGGAGGGCGGAATTCGGCCGGGCTACTGGCCCCGCAGCCGTTCGATGTCCCGGCGCTCGCGCTTGGTCGGCCGGCCGGCGCCGCGGTCGCGGACGGCCACCACGGCGACCTCCTCGCGCGGCGGGGGCGGCGGGCTGTTGTCGACGAAGCACTCGGCCGCCGGCGCCGCGCCGACCCGCTTGCGGACCAGCTTGGCGACCACCACCACGCGCTCGCGCCCGGCGTGGAACAGCCGGACCTCGTCACCCGGGTGCAGCGACTGCGCCGGCTTGACCTTCTCCCCGTTCACCCGCACGTGGCCGGCCCGGCAGGCCGCCGCGGCCAGGGCCCGGGTCTTGGTCAGCCGGACCGACCAGATCCAGCTGTCCACCCGTACGGTTGCGTCCTGCGGCTCCATGCCGTCGACCTTAGCCGCAGCCGGGCGGGCCGCCGAAACGGATATCGCGGGGCCCGACCGGGGGAGGCCCGAACGGGCCTGCCGGCCGCAGGGGGCCGGATCAGCCCCGTCCGGCCGGCACCTCGAAGATCAGCTCCAGGCCGTCCACCTCGTCCCACTGCTCACCGGCGGCCGTGAAGCCGAAGCCCCGGACGGTCGCCAGCGACGCCACGTTGTCCGGACCGATGGTGGCCCGCACCGTGCGCACCGCCGGGTCGGCGGCGGCGAGCCGGAGCAGCTCGGCCAGCATCGCCCTGGCGTACCCCCGCCGGCGGAACTCCGGGGCCACCGAGTACCCGACCTCGACCATGCCGTCCTCGTCGGGCCCGCCGTGGAACCCCGCGTAGCCGACCACCTCGCCCCGCGGCTGCGCCACCGCCGCCCGGGCCAGCCACGGCGCGTCCTGCGGCCGCTCGGCGAGCTGGTCGAGCCGGTAGCGCCAGAGCCAGCGGGCCCGGTCGGTCAGGAAGAAGTCGGTGAGGCGCAGCCCGACCAGGTCGCCGGCGCCCGCCAGGTCACCGTCCAGGAGCGCGGCCATCGCGGGGGCGGGCAGCAGGGTGAAGGCGATCCGCGGCGAGGCGGCCGGGGGGTGTTCGTTGTCCATGGTGCGGATGCTGCTGCACCGGCCTGCCGCTGTCCACCGCATTGCGGACGGCGGCGTCCGGTGCGCGCCCGGATCCGGTACGGGAGGAGTTCGGCGGACCGGCACCGTCCGGCCCACGGACGGTCATGTCCCGGACCCGGAGCCTGATGTACTGGTGGAGAACAGGACGACCTGGCCCCCGCCGCCGGACGGGGCCCGGGGTGACGACCGAAGGAGACGCGATGGTGCACGCACGGGCAGGAATGCAGGCGGAGCCCGGGGACCTGGTGGACGTGGCGAGGCTGGTGACGGCCTATTACACGCTGCACCCGGACCCGGACGAGCCCGGGCAGCGGGTCGCCTTCGGGACGTCCGGGCACCGCGGCTCCTCGCTCGACACGGCGTTCAACGAGGACCACATCGCGGCCACCACGCAGGCGATCTGCGAGTACCGCGCAGCCCAGGGCACCACCGGCCCGCTGTTCCTGGGGGCGGACACCCACGCGCTCTCCGAGCCGGCACTCGCCACCGCGGTCGAGGTGCTGGCGGCGAACGGCGTCACCCTGCTGCTGGACAGCGCCGACGGCTACACCCCCACCCCCGCGGTCTCGCACGCGATCCTCACCCACAACAGGGCCAACCCGCTCTCGCGGGCCGACGGCATCGTGGTGACGCCCTCGCACAACCCGCCGCGCGACGGCGGGTTCAAGTACAACCCGCCGCACGGCGGCCCGGCGGGCTCGGACGCCACCGGCTGGATCCAGGACCGCGCCAACGACCTGATCCGGGCCGGCCTGGCGGGCGTGCACCGGCTGCCGTACGCACGGGCGTTGGCCGCCGACACCACCGGCCGCTACGACTTCCTCGGCCGCTACACCGAGGACCTGCCCTCGGTGCTGGACCTGGACGCCGTCCGGGCGGCGGGCGTGCGGATCGGCGCCGACCCGCTGGGCGGCGCATCGGTCGCGTACTGGGGCCGGATCGCCGAGACGCACCGCCTCGACCTGACGGTCGTCAACCCGCTGACCGACCCGACCTGGCGGTTCATGTCGCTGGACTGGGACGGCAAGGTCCGGATGGACTGCTCCTCGCCGTACGCGATGGCCTCGCTGATCGGCCGCCGGGACGAGTACACCGTCGCCACCGGCAACGACGCCGACGCGGACCGGCACGGCATCGTCACCCCCGACGGCGGGCTGATGAACCCCAACCACTACCTGGCGGTGGCGATCGACTACCTCTTCCGCCACCGCGGGGACTGGCCGGCCACCGCCGCCGTCGGCAAGACCCTGGTCTCCTCCTCGATGATCGACCGGGTCGCGGCCGAACTGAAGCGCGAACTGGTCGAGGTCCCGGTGGGCTTCAAGTGGTTCGTCGACGGGCTGCTCGACGGCTCCGTCGGATTCGGCGGGGAGGAGTCGGCCGGCGCCTCGTTCCTGCGCCGGGACGGCGGGGTGTGGACGACGGACAAGGACGGCATCCTGCTCGCCCTGCTCGCGGCCGAGATCACCGCCGTCACCGACCGCAGCCCCTCGCAGCACTACGAGGACCTGGCCGCCCGCTTCGGCGCCCCCGCCTACGCCCGGGTGGACGCGCCGGCCGACCGCGAGCAGAAGGCCCGGCTGGCCAAGCTCTCCGCCGACCGGGTGCAGGCCGGGGAGCTGGCCGGCGAGCCGATCACCGCGGTGCTCACCGAGGCCCCGGGCAACGGCGCGGCCATCGGCGGACTGAAGGTGTGCACCGAGAACGCCTGGTTCGCCGCCCGGCCGTCCGGCACCGAGGACGTCTACAAGATCTACGCCGAGAGCTTCCACGGCGCCGACCACCTGGCCCAGGTCCAGGACCAGGCCCGGGCCCTGGTGGCGCAGGTCCTGGGCGACTGAGCGCCGGGTCGCCCGCCCGGGGCGGGGCGGGCGACCCGACTCCGGTCGGGCCTCAGAGCGGCTGCGCCCCGCCGCCGTCCGGACCGCGGACGGCGGCGGTGTTCCAGGGCTTGCCGACCGCCGCCAGCGAGGCACCGGCCAGGGCCAGCGCCTCGCCCAGCACTGCCGCGATCCGGCTCGCCTCGCCGAGCTGCTCGCGGGCGTCCCGGACGGTCCTGACCAGGTCGAGGTCGGACACCTCGGGGGTGGCGGGGGTGAGCCGGCCGGCCGCCTGCTCGCTGCTCAGGAAGGTGCCGAGCCGGTCGAACAGCTCCGGCAGGTCGGCCGCGAGGGCATGCAGCGCGCCGACCGTGTCGGTCAGCTGGTCGGCGTCCAACAGGCCCGGACGGTCGTGCAGTTGGGCGATCTGGTTGGCGGACCGGATGGTCTCGGCGGCCTCGGAGATCAGCTCCCCGATCGGGCGGTGCGACGGTACGGGCCGGATCATCGGCATACCCCTCGGCTGGTCGTCGGTACGGGCGGGGGCGGCCACCCGCCCCGCACTGAGCCTGCCCCGGGACAGGGGCTTCAGCGGATCGGAACCGGCCATCCGTGATGGCCGGATCGCGCCGGATCGCCGCGGGATCGTCGCGGGATCGCGCCGGGGCGGCCGGCAGCCGGGCCCCGGCATGGCATCCTGATGGCATGGCAGCGACATGACACCAGGGGGTCCCGGTGCTCCACCGCTCCGCTCCGGACCAGGGCTGGGAGATCGCCGAGGCCCGCCCGCACCCGTTGCTGCGTCCCGGCGTGCACGGCTACCGGGGCATCCGGCTGGCCCTGCGCCGGCCCCGGCGGCGGCTCGAACTCCCCACCGGCGAGGTCACCCTGTTCCTCGGGCTGGACCACCGGATCCGGATCCACGAGCCGGCCGCGACGCGGTCCGCCGCCGACGGGCCGCCCGCGGCCGGGGTACGGTCCGCCGCGGTGCGCTCCGCCTCGTACGGCTCGCTGCTGTCCGGCCCGCGCACCCGGGCGTCGACCGGCGAGCACGACGGCGAGCTGTTCGGTGTGGAGGTGGTGATGGCGCCCTGGGCCGCGTACCGGCTGTTCGGCCTTCCGATGGCCGAACTCGCCGGCCGTGCGGTCGAGTTGGACGCCGTGCTGGGTGACCGCGCGGCGCGGACCCTGACCGCCGGCCTGACGGCCGCGCCGGACTGGCCGCAGCGCTTCGCGGCACTGGACGTGGCGCTGTGCCGGCTCGGCGGCCCGGGACCGGACCCGGCGCCGCAGGTGCTCGGCGCCTGGGGCGAACTCGTGCGCACCGCAGGCCTGGTGTCGATCCGCCGGCTGGCCGAGGACAGCGGCTGGAGCTGGCGCCGGCTCGACCGGGCCTTCCAGGAACAGGTCGGCCTCGGCCCGAAGGCGGTGGCCCGGGTTCTGCGGCTGCGGCACTGCCTGCGGTTGACCTCGCAGGGCCGGCCGCCGGCCGAGGTGGCGGCGGTCACCGGCTTCTACGACCAGGCGCACCTGTGCCGGGAGTTCAGGGCGATGACCGGTCTGTCGACCGGCCAGTTCCTGGCCGGTCGACAGACCGCCAACCCGGGGCCCCCGGCCCTGGACCGGTTGAGCGGCGAGGTCACCAGTGTCGTCCTGCCCCCGTGACCGGACCTGGCACCCCCGTCCCGGCACCGGCCCGGGGCCCCGGTGTCCGTGCGCTCAGCAGGCGTGGGTCGCCCCGCCGTTGCTGAGGTACGCGTCGGCGAACCAGCCCTCCTGGCCGGTGCCGTCGATCCGGCCGTACGTCCAGGTGGACTTGCCGTTGACGCTGCTGCCGACCCGGTAGCACCAGTAGTAGATCTTGGTGCCCTGGCCGGCCTGGCCGTACGCGTCGCAGGACAGGTACGGGCCCGAGCGGCGGGCCAGCGCCGAGGCGGTGATCGTCCCCGACCCGCCGTCCTTGTTGCTGTGCCCGTAGCTGCACACGCCGGTCGTGCCGGTCTCCGCCGCCGTCGCGGCGGGGACGGTGACGGCCAGCGTGCCGGCCGCCAGTGCGGCCGCGGCGGCGAACCCGGCGAGCGTGGCGGACCTGGCGGAACGTCGTGCCATGGCGGTGCTCCCTTGACTCGGTGGACCGGACTGCGACGACCGTAACGACCGCCGCCGCCGGCCGTCTTGGAGAATTTGGCGCGCCGGACCGGGACGCCACCGGGTCGGACGGTGGTGCCGTGCGAGGGCGCAGGCAGCTGGGAGCGCTCCCAGTGGCGGTCCCGGTGACTCCTCGGGGAGGGGTGGGGGGGGGTGGGTGGTTCCGCGACGCGGAGATCGCCACCCATGAAGTCAGATCGCCTGCCGAAGCGTCAAGAGCTCCCGCAATGTTCAAGTCTTGAAGGATTAAGCCATCCGCTCAGGCGGAGCCCCGGACCACCGGTTCCGCACCGAGCGCCACCCGGTGGGCGGCCCGGCCCGGATCGGCGACCCGGTCGAGCAGCAGGCGGGCCATGGTCCGACCCATCTCCCCGGTGGGCTGCCGTACACCGGTGAGCGGAGGGTCGGTGTGGCGGGCGACTCGAACGGGACGGGGTTGTGGGTACCGCCTCGTGGCCTCCGCCGGACACGCTCCGGTAACGCATTGGACTTCAAGTCTTGACACATGACCCCACCGGGAAGCAATCTTCCGGCAGATGCATGGGAGCGCTCCCACACTCTCGTGGCAGAGCCGCCCCAGGCCTCGGCAACGCCACCAGCCGCACGTCAACCGGCCGAATCCGGGCCGTCCCCCTTCGCCCCCGCTCCCCGAGCGCACCGCCGCGCTCCGGACCAAGGAGATCGACATGCGCACGTCCCGTGCCGCCCGCCCCGCCCCCGCCCCCGCCCGCAGAGCCGCCGTACTCGTGACCGCCGTGCTGAGCGCCACCGCGCTGCTGGCCACCGGCTGTTCCAGCAGCGGCTCGGGCAGCTCCACGGACGCCAACGAGAAGATCACTCTGACGGTCGGTGACTTCGGGACCTTCGGCTTCAAGGAGGCCGGGCTGTTCGACGCCTACACCGCGGCGCACCCGAACATCACCATCAAGGAGAACACCACCACCCAGGAGGCGGACTACTGGACCGCGGTGCAGACCCACCTCGCGGCCGGCAGCGGACTCGACGACGTCCAGGCCCTGGAGGTCGGCCGCATCGCCCTGGCCACCTCCGACGCGCTGAGCGGCGCGTTCCAGGACCTCTCCGGGGCGTCGGGCATCAAGAAGGACGACTACCTGCCGTGGAAGTGGCAGCAGGGCACCACCGCGAGCGGCAGGACCATCGGCCTGGGCACGGACGTCGGCCCGATGGCGGTCTGCTACCGGCAGGACCTCTTCCAGGCCGCGGGCCTGCCAACCGACCCCGCCGCGGTCGGCGCACTGTGGGCTGGTGACTGGTCCAAGTACGTCGAGACCGGCAGGCAGTTCCAGGCCAAGGCGCCCAAGGGCACGTTCTTCATGGACTCCGCGACCGGGCTCTTCAACGCGGCCGTCTCCAGCTCCACCGAGCAGTACTACAAGGGCGGCAAGCTCGCCTACAAGGACGCCGCCGGCGTCAGGAAGGCCTGGGAGCTGGCCATGCAGGCCGACGCCGCCGGCACCTCGCAGGGGCTGAAGGAGTTCGACACCCCCTGGCAGACCGCGTTCTCGCAGTCCACCTTCGCCACCACCATCTGCCCGTCCTGGCAGCAGGCCAACATCGAGAAGTACTCCGGCCCGGCCAACGCCGGCAAGTGGAACGTCGCCCAGGCGCCCGCCGCCGGCAACTGGGGCGGTTCCTTCCTCGCGGTGCCCAGCTCGGGCAAGCACGTCGCCGCCGCGCAGGAGCTGGTGGCCTGGCTGTCCCAGCCCGAGCAGCAGGCGAAGGTCTTCCAGAAGGTCGGCAACATCCCCTCCAACCAGGGCGCCTACGCGCTGCCCGGGGTGTCGGACTTCAAGAACCCGTACATCGGCCCGGACGCCCCCACCGGCCAGATCTTCTCCACCGCGGCCAAGGCCATCAAGCCGGCCGAGACCGGTGCGCACGCCGGTGACCTGCAGAACGCGTTCAGCAACGGCATCCTGCTGGTCGAGCAGAACGGCAAGAGCGCGGACGAAGCCTGGAAGGCCACCGTGCAGCAGATCGACAGCACCATCCAGTAGCCCGCTCCCGGGGCGGGGCCGACCCTCGTGGCCCCGCCCCGCCGCCGCCCGTTCCCCGCGGAGTCCCACTGCCGTCCAGTGACACCGCACGCCGTCCTTCACGGAAGGAAGCCACCCGTGGCCACCTCCACCAGCGCACGCGGAAGCGGACCGGACTCCGCCACCGCGGACCCGCCGGGCCCCGCGCCCGCCGCGGACCTCCGCCGCCAGGCCCTGCGCAGCCGCCTCTACCGCTGGGACACCAAGGCCTCGCCGTACGCGTTCGTGGCGCCGTTCTTCCTGGTGTTCGCCGTCTTCGGCCTCTTCCCGCTGCTCTACACCGGCTGGCTCTCGCTGCACCGGGTCAGCCTGTACAACGTCGACCGGGCCGAGTGGGTGGGCCTGGACAACTACACCGACCTGTTCACCGGCCCGGCGAGCCACTTCTTCTGGAACGCCCTGGGCAACACCGTCACGCTCGGCGTCCTGTCCACGGTGCCGCAGCTGATGACGGCCCTCGGCCTCGCCCACCTGCTCAACTACCGGCTGCGCGCCAGCGCCTTCTTCCGCACCGCGCTGCTCGCCCCGTACGCGACCTCGGTCGCCGCCGCCACCCTGGTGTTCGCGCTGATCTTCAGTCCGGAGAGCGGCATGGCCAACTGGTTCCTCGGCCTGTTCGGCATCGACCCGGTGGCCTGGGAGGCCGGCGACTGGACGTCCCAGTTCGCCGTCTCCACCATCGTCACCTGGCGGTGGACCGGCTACAACGCGCTGATCTACCTGGCCGCGATGCAGGCCGTCCCCGGGGAGCTCTACGAGGCCGCCGCGATCGACGGCGCGTCCCGCTGGCGGCAGTTCCGCCACGTCACCGTCCCGGCACTGCGCCCCACCGTGCTGTTCACGGCGGTGGTCTCCACCATCGGGGCCACCCAGCTGTTCGGTGAGCCCTTCCTGTTCGGCGGCCAGAGCGGCCACCAGGGCGGCGCCGCCCACCAGTACGAGACCCTCGGCGTCTTCATGTACGACCAGGGCTTCCGCAACAGCCTGCTCGGCCGCGCCTCGGCCGTCGCCTGGACGATGTTCGCGCTGCTCCTGCTGATCGGCCTGGTGAACGCCCTGATCGCCCGCCGCCTGCGCACGTCGCAGTGAGAGGAGGAACCATGACCCCCGGAGCCGTGCCCCCCGGAGCCGCGACCGCCGGATCCGTGCCCGCCGAGGCCGTGCCCGCCGAGGCCGTGACCGCCGGATCCGTGCGCGCCGCGCGCCCGCGCACCCGCCTCCCGCGCGGCGTCCCGCACACCCGGGCCGGCCGCCAGCACCACGCCGGGCCGCTGACCTACGCCGTCCTGGTCGTCGTCGCGCTCGCCTCGCTGTTCCCGCTGTACTGGACGCTGGTCGCGGCGTCCACCGACGCGCACGCGGTGGTGTCCACCCCGCCGCCGCTCGTCCCGGGCGGCAACCTGTTCAGGAACCTCTCCTACGTCTGGCACAACGCCGGGGGCCGGGGGATGGGCGTCGCGCTGCTCAACTCGACGCTGGTGGCGGGGTCCGTGACGCTGGGCACGGTCTCCTTCTCGCTGCTGGCCGGCTTCGCCTTCGCCAAGCTCCGCTTCCCCGGCCGCGGCGCCCTGACCGCCCTGGTGGTCGCGACCCTGGCGGTGCCCGCGCAGCTCAGCGTGGTCCCGCTGTTCATCCTGATGAAGCACCTGGGCCTGGGCAACCACCTCGGTGCGCTGATCCTGCCCGCCCTGGTCACCGCCTTCGGGGTGTTCTTCATGCGGCAGTTCCTGGTCCAGGCGTTGCCCACCGAGCTGCTGGAGGCCGCCCGGATGGACGGCGCCAACTCGCTGCGGGTGGTGTGGCACGTGGTGGTGCCGATCGCCCGGCCCGCGACGGCGGTGCTCGGGATGCTGACCTTCGTCCAGTCGTGGAACGACTTCCTGTGGCCGATCATCGTGATGAACGGCTCCAGCAACCCCACCGTCCAGGTCGCCCTGGCCGGGCTCGGCACCGGCTGGTCCACCGACTGGTCGATCATCATGGCCGGCGCCCTGCTCGGCACCCTGCCGCTGCTCCTGGTGTTCGTGCTGTTCGGCCGGCACATCGTCGGCGGCCTCACCCAGGGCGCGGTCAAGGGCTGACCCCGACCCGCCGTCCGACCTCTCGCACAACCACCGCCCGGCCGGGCAGAGTTGATCCGTACCGAGACCACTCCGGTGGGATCCCGGCGCCCGGCCGCACCGACTCCAGCACTCTGATGGGAGCGCCTCCCGCATGACAGCCCCCTCTCCGTCCCCCGCCGCCCCGACCACCGCGGACCCGTCCGGCCGGCTCGCCTTCCCCCGCGGGTTCCTCTGGGGGGCCGCGACGGCGTCGTACCAGATCGAGGGCGCCGCCGCCGAGGGCGGCCGGACCCCGTCGATCTGGGACGTCTTCAGCCGCACCCCCGGCAAGGTGCACGCCGGGGACACCGGCGACCAGGCCACCGACCACTACCACCGGTACCGCGAGGACGTCGCGCTGATGTCCGAACTGGGCCTGCAGGCCTACCGGTTCTCGCTCTCCTGGTCGCGGATCCAGCCGACCGGCCGCGGCCCCGCCGTCGAACAGGGCCTGGACTTCTACCGCCGCCTGGTCGACGAGCTGCTCGCCGCCGGCATCCAGCCGGTCGCCACGCTCTACCACTGGGACCTCCCACAGGAGTTGGAGGACGCCGGCGGCTGGCCCGTCCGGGAGACCGCCGAGCGCTTCGGCGAGTACGCGGCGATCGCCGCCGACGCCCTGGGCGACCGGGTGAGGTTCTGGACCACCCTCAACGAGCCCTGGTGCTCCGCCTTCCTCGGGTACGGCTCCGGTGTCCACGCCCCCGGCCGCACCGACCCGGCCGACGCGCTGCGCGCCGCCCACCACCTCAACCTCGGGCACGGCCGCGCGGTGGCCGCCCTGCGCGCCGGCCTCCCCGCCGACGCCCGGGTCTCCGTCACGCTCAACCTGCACCAGGTCCGCCCGCTCACCGACGGCGCGGCCGACCGGGACGCCGCCCGGCGCATCGACGCCGTCGGCAACCGGATCTTCACCGGCCCGATCCTCGACGGCGGTTACCCCGCGGACCTGCGCGCCGACACCGCGCACCTGGTGGACTGGGACGACCTGGTCCGGCCCGGCGACGAGGCCGCCGTCGGGGCCCCGATCGACGTCCTGGGCATCAACTACTACACGCCGACCCTGGTGTCCGCCCCCGCCGGCGACGAGCGCCCCGCACCCGGCGAGGCCGCCCGCAACGACGCCCACGGCGCCAGCGACCACTCGCCGTGGCCCGGCGCCGAGCACGTCGTCTTCCACCTGCCGCCCGGCGAGGTCACCGCGATGAACTGGGCCGTCGACCCGACCGGCCTGTACGACCTGGTCACGGACGTCTCCCGGCGCCACCCCGGCCTGCCGCTCATGATCACCGAGAACGGCGCCGCCTACGAGGACACCGTCACCCCCGACGGCGAGGTGCACGACCCGCAGCGCATCGACTACCTGCACCGCCACCTGGCGGCCCTGCACCGCGCCATCGCCGACGGCGCCGACGTCCGCGGCTACTTCCTCTGGTCGCTGCTGGACAACTTCGAGTGGTCCTACGGCTACAGCCGCCGGTTCGGCGCCGTGTACGTCGACTACCCCACCCAGCGCCGCATCCCCAAGGACAGCGCCCGCTGGTACGCCCGGTCCGTCCGGGCGAACGCGATCCCCCCGGTCCGCGACTGACCCGACCCGGACCGGGGCAGGGCGCGGGGCGGCCCGGGCGGCCGAGGGCCTGCCCGCCCGTCCCGCGCCCGTCCACCCGACCGTGAGGAGCACACCCCATAACGACCGTCCGGCCCTACCGCCCCGCCGACCGCGACGACGTGTACGAGATCTGCGTCCGCACCGGCCACCAGGGCGGCGACGCCCGCGGGCTCCACCCCGACCCGGAGCTGCTGCCCACCGTCTTCGCCGGGCCCTACCTGCGGCTCGACCCGGACCTCGCCTTCGTCCTGGACGACGGCGGCCGGGCCGTCGGCTACGTCCTCGGCACCGCCGACACGGCCGCGTTCGTCCGGGCCTTCCGCACCACCTGGCTCCCCGAGGTCGCCGCCCGTTACCCGCCCCCGGACGCGGCACCCGTCACCCCCGGCGAGGTCGTCGTCGACCTGCTGCACCGACCCGAACGGATGCTCCTGCCCGAACTGGCCGCCCACCCCGCCCACCTGCACATCGACCTGCTGCCCGAGCACCAGCGGCAGGGCCACGGCCGCCGGCTGATGGGCACCCTGCTGGCCGCCCTCGCCGCGCGCGGCGCACCCGGCGTCCACCTCGGGACGGTCACCGCCAACACGGCGGCCCGCGCCTTCCACGACCGGCTCGGCTTCCGGGAGCTCCCGGTGCCCGACCCCGGCCCGCTGACCTACCTCGGCCTGCCGCTACCGGTCGTCTGACGCACCGCCGACCCGCCACGGGCCGCCGGGCGGTGACGGGGGGTGACGGGTGAACAGACCCAGGTGGCCGTACGGCGTTGCCCCTTACGCGTGTTCCCTCCGGCGCCGCCGCCGGGCCGGCCGGTGCCGGTGTGACAGGGTCGCACGCCAGGTCGCAGCGCGCGGCGGGCCGTACGCCCTCCGGCCGCCGGCCCGGGCGTGTCCCGCGCCGAGCGCAGGCGGGCGGCTGCCCGGCCTCATAGCCTCGCCGCCATGGACATCAACCGTCGCTCAGTGCTGCGCCGTGCGGTGCAGGCGGCCTCGGCGGGAGCCGCGGTCGCCCTGGCGGCAGCGGGCCCGCCGCGCCACCTGCTGCCGTTCGCCGACCACGGGCCGACCACCCCCGAACTCCCCGCCCTCGCCCTGCAGAGCGGCGCGCTGCCCGCCCCGCTGCCGCCGCCGCCGGTGGTGCGCCGCTCCACCTGGAAGACCGACGAGCCCGAGACGCAGACCCTGACCGACCCCTCGGTCCGGGTGGTCTTCATCCACCACACCGGCGACCGCAACGAGTACGGACCGCAGGACGTCCCCGAGATCCTCAAGTCGATCTACCAGGAGCATCGGGAGAACCAGGGCTGGGACGACATCGGCTACAACTTCCTGGTCGACCGCTTCGGCACCATCTACGAGGGCCGGCTCGGCAGCACCGGCCGACCGGTGGTCGGCGCCCACACCCTCGGCTTCAACCGCGAGACGATGGGCATCGCGGCGATCGGCTCGTACGACACCGGGATCGAGGTGCCCACGCCCGTCATCGACGCGATGGCCAGGCTGGCGGCCTGGAAGCTCGGCACCTACGGGTTCGACCCGCAGGCCAAGGCGGAACTCACCTCCAACAGCAGCGGCAGCCGCTTCCCCGAGGGGACCAACCACACCTTCGACACCATCTCCGGCCACCGCGACGCGTTCTGCACCCTGTGCCCGGGCGACTCGCTCTACGCCGAGCTGCCCCGGATCATCGAGCGGGCCGCCGGCTTCCTGCACGGCGCGGCCCCCGCCGTGAACCCCGCCCAGGACGGCCCGGGACGCGGCCGCTTCGCCGGGATCCCCAGCGGCTCGGTGCTGCGCCGACCCCAACGGTCCGTCTGATCCCGGCCCGGGCCCCTCGGCCGCTCGCACGGGCGTGGCCCCGCTCGCGGGCCGTGCGATGATCGCTGGGTGACGAGGGCGAACGAGCGGTGGCGGCGGCGGTCCCGGGCGATACGTGTCGGCACGGCCGCCGGGGCGGCCGCCCTGCTCGCGGCGGGCCCGGCGGCGGGCCCCGCGGCCGCCGCGGGACTGCCCCGCGAGGCCTTCACCATCTCCGACCCGCGGATCACCGAGTCCAGCGGGCTGGCCGCGAGCCGCGCCCACCCGGGCGTCTACTGGACCCACAACGACAGCGACGACGGCCCCTACGTCTACGCCGTCGACTCCGAGGGCCGCACCGTCGCGACGGTCACCCTGCGCGGGATCAAGCCGCGCGACACCGAGGCGATCTCGCTCGGCCCCGACGGACAGCTCTACCTCGGCGACATCGGCGACAACCGCGACGGCACCTGGCCCGAAGTGTGGATCTACCGCTTCACCGAGCCCGCGGAACTGCGCGACCAGACCGTGGACGTCACCCGCTACCGGGTCACCTACGAGGACGGCCCGCGCGACGCGGAGGCCCTGATGGTGCACCCGGTCACCGGCCGGGCGTACATCGCCAGCAAGAAGCAGAGCGGCGGCGGCAAGCTCTACCGGGGCCCCGAGGCGCTCTCCGCGACCGGGGTGAACGTCTTCCGCCCGATCGCCGACGTGCCGTGGGTCACCGACGGCAGCTTCTCGCCGGACGGCACCCGGCTGGTGCTGCGCGGCTACTTCTCCGGCACCGCCTACCGCTGGCAGGACGGCCGCCCGGTCGAGGACGGTTCGGTCAACGTGCCGCTCCAGCGCCAGGGCGAGTCGGTGACCTACACGGCGGACGGCACGGCCCTGATGTTCGGCAGCGAGGGCAAGGGCAGCACGGTGTGGCGCGAGGCGCTCGACGCCGAGCCCGCCCCCGACGGCAGCCCGACCGGCGCCGGCGCCACCGCACCGGCGGCGGCCGGTACCGACCGCCGGGCCGACGGCGGCGGGAGCACCGGCGGCAGCGGCGGCGGCGCGGGCGGGTCGGCGGTGCTGGCCGTCCTGGTGGTCGGCGCCATCGTGCTGCTGGTCCGCAAGCGCCGCGGCGACTGAGGCCGGGGGCCGCCGGAGCGGTCAGACAAGCCCGAGGGGCGTGGTGGCCTGGGCCGCGCTGTCGAAGCTGCGCGCGGCGTCGAAGACCCCCGTCAGGTCGGGCAGCCGGCCGACCAGGTCGTGGGCCAGGGCGAGTTCGGCGGGCTCCAGCCGCCGGGTCAGGCCCACGTGCGGGGACCACCGGCCCGGCAGGTACAGCGGGTTGGGTTCGTCCGCGGTGGCCAGGACGGTCCAGATCTCCTGGTGCAGGGTGAGCAGTTCGACCGTCGGGACCACCGACCAGGTCAGCACCCGGCGGCGGCTGCGCGCACTGAACGACAGCAGACCGGTCAGCCGCACCGGCAGCGGCAGCGCCCGGGCGAGCAGCTCGTCGACCCGGGCGAGCGCGCCGTCCGGCAGCGCGCCGCAGGCGGCGAGGGTCAGGTGCGGGCGGTGCGTGGGATGGGTGTTGGCGGTGAGGCTCGGCACCCCGCCGTCGGAGAGCTGCCCCCACACCTCGCGAACGGCCCGGTCGAGGGCCCCGTCGCAGGTCAGTTCCACGGTCTGCATCCGTCCACCGTAGATCGTCGGCACTGCGGGGCGGCAGGCAGGTCGGGTGCGGTCCGCGCACGGCCCGGGTGTGCGGAAGCCGGCGGCGCGGACCGGTGGCCGGCAAGTAACCTGGCGCCATGAGCAGTCAGGTCCACCACTCCCGCTACTGCCCGACCTGCGGCACGCCGGTCAAGGACGGCCCGCGCGGCGGGTACGTGTGCACGCTCTGCTACACGGTGGAGGAGCCGCCCGGTGCGGTCACCGACCGCACCGAGTGGCGCCACACCAAGCGGCGGCGGCTGGCGGCCGCCCGCGCCGTCTGGGAGCGCGAGGGGCTGCTCACCGCCGACTGACCGCCCCCGGCGGTCAGCGGGCCGCGGGCTGCGCCCCGGCCGCCGGCGCCTGCCGGAGGTCGGCGAGCGCGTAGCCGTACTGGCCGACCGCGGTGAACATCGTGGCCCGGTCCGTCAGCGCCCGGGCGAGCGCCGCGGGGCCCCCGGGGTGGTCGAGCGCGTGCAGGCGGCGGGCCAGGGCCACGGCCCGGTCGAACAGCGGGAGCAGCTCGTCCAGCATCCGGCCGGTACCGTTCCCGGCCTCGGCCCCGGCGTCGACCCCGGCCCGTACCAGGAGCCGGCGCTGCCGGGTGACCAGTGCGGCGAGGTGGGTGTCCGGGTCCGCCCCGGCGAGCGGTAGCAGGGCTTCCACCTCGGCCGCGAGGGACGCCCGTTCGGCCCGGAAGCGCTCCCGGACGTCCGGGGACCAGGTGCGCGGCGGCCTTCCGTAGGGCGGCACCGGTTCGCCGGGCGCCGGGTGTTCGTCCGGCCGGCCGGACAGCGCCAGCAGCGTCGCCCAGTACTCCGCCTGCCGGAAGCCGAACGGGTTCCCGCGGCTCCCGGACAGGTGGGTGAGCAGGCCGAGCGCCTCCGCCCGTGCCGCGGCGGCCTGCCCCGCCCGGCCGTGGGCGTCCAGCAGCCGGGCCCGGTGGAGCAGCGTGTACAGCAGGCAGGACATCGCCCCGGGCCACGGTCCGGCCTCGGCCCGCTGCCGGTCGACCAGCACGTCGAGCGCGTCGAGCGCGGCGTCGAGCCGGCCGGCCGCCTCCCACTGGGCCGCCAGGGCGATCACCGTCGCCGGGTTCTCGGGCCGGTCGGCCGTCCGGTCGCAGCGGACGATCTCGGCGTAGGCCTCGGCCGCCTCCCGGTGCCGCTGTTCCTCCGCCAGGCCGTCGGCCCATCCGGCCAGGCCCCCCGGCGGACCGTCCTGTGCCCCGGCCGCGCTGCGGCCCATGGCCAGCAGCCGGGCCCGCACCGCCAGCGCCTCGGGCCGCCGGCCCACCGCGCAGAGCTCCCGCTGGTGGGCGTCCAGCACGTGGGGCAGCAGGCCGTCCCGGAGCCGGTCCGCCTCGCTCAGGCCGGCGAGCGCCGTGAGCGCCTCCTCGGTCAGTTCCAGCCGGACCCCGGGCAGCTCCCGGAGCGCGGCGCCGTGCGTCGTGCGCACCAGCGCCCGGGCGAGTTTCGGCCCGTACGCCGCGGGGTTGACCTCCAGCAGGGTCCGGTACGCCTGGACCTCCCGGGCCAGGTCGAGCCGGTGCACGTCGAGCAGCAGGACCTTGGCGTGCAGCACCGCATCGTGATCCATCGTTCCCCCATCCCTCGGCCACCCCGCGAGACTGCCCGCCGGACGGCCGGGCAGCGCGACGCGCGCACCGGGGCGGCCTACGGGCGGCCCGGTACGGGCGGACGGGGTGGATGGGTCGAGTCTGAGGGGTGCCGCGGATCCGGGACAAGGCCGGGAAATCGTGCTGTTCGTCCTACCGCCGGGGCCGCTGACGAGGCATGATGGACCCGACACTCTGCTGAGGGGCCCTCAGCCGCCGGTCCGCCGGGGTGCGGCGGATGACCGGCCGTCAGGCCGGGCCCGCCGGGCCGGAGGCTCCCGTACCGGAGCGTGCCGGCCGTCCACCGGCTGCGCCGCCCTTCCCGCCGGTGCCCCGCGCCGCCTTCCGTCCCGCCGCCGGCCTCCCCGGGCCGTTGCGGTGCCCCGCGCCGGTCACCTGTGGTGTGCTGGAGGGGGCGGGAGCCCGAGCACCGAGCCGGTGAGGAGCCTTCATGCGAGCGCGAACCGTCGTCGCCGTCGCCGTCGCCCTGGTACTCGCCGCCGGCTGCGGCTCGGCGGCCGCCCCGGCGCCGTCCGGGTCCGCGCCGTCCGTCTCCGGCGCCACCGGGGGCTCGGCGTCCGCCGGGCCGTCCGGCAGCGGGGTCCGGGTCGCCGGGCAGGTCGCCGACGGCCTCAACAGCCCGTGGGGCGTCGCGGTGCTGCCGGGGGGCGACCTGCTGGTGGCGTCCCGGAACACCGGGAGGATCACCCGGGTCGCGGCCGCGGACGGCGCCAAGACCGACCTCGGGGCCGTCCCGGGCGTGGTGGCCGGGGGCGAGGGCGGCCTGCTCGGCCTGGCCCTCTCACCCGACTACGCCACCGACCACCAGGTCTACGCCTACCTGACGGCCGCCGACGACAACCGGATCGTCCGCTTCACCTACGACGGGCAGCGGCCGCCCGGCCCGCAGCTCGGCACCCCCACCACGGTGCTCACCGGCATCCCCAAGGGCAGCAACCACGACGGCGGCCGGATCGCGTTCGGGCCCGACGGGATGCTGTACGCGGGCACCGGGGAGTCCGGCCGCCCCGACCTCGCCCAGGACCCGGCCTCGCTCGGCGGCAAGATCCTGCGGATGACCCCGGACGGCGCCCCGGCCCCCGGAAACCCGTTCCCCGGCTCGGTGGTCTACTCGCTCGGACACCGCAACGTCCAGGGCCTCGCCTGGGACGCGCAGGGCCGCCTGTGGGCGTCCGAGTTCGGCCAGAACACCTGGGACGAGCTCAACCTGATCACCCCCGGCGCCAACTACGGCTGGCCGGTGGTCGAGGGCCAGGCCCACCGCGCCGGCTACACCGACCCGCTCGTCCAGTGGCACACCGACGAGGCCTCGCCCAGCGGCATCGCGTACGCCGACGGGGCCATCTGGATGGCGGCGCTGCGCGGCACACGGCTGTGGCGGATCCCCGTCGACGGCGACCACGTGACCGGCGCCCCGGAGGCCTTCCTCACGGACGCGTACGGGCGGCTGCGCACCGTCGTCGCCGAGGGGAACGGCACGCTGCTGGTCAGCACCAGCAACACCGACGGCCGGGGCGAGGTGCGGGCCGGCGACGACCGGATCCTGCGGGTCGCCGTCCCCTGAGGAGGTGCCCGCCGGAGTACACCGCGTCACCGGTTCGGGGCGGTTGCCGCCGCCACGCGCGCCCGTTCCCGCGCCACCCGGTGACGGCTCGTTACGGTCCTTCGTACGCTCCCGACGGGGTGCGCTCCCGAGGAGAGGGCCGGACCGATGCTGAACCTGCTCCTGCTGACCGCCCCCCTGCTGGTGGCCGCCGTGCTGGCCGCGACCGACCCCCGCGGCCGGGCCCGCGGCGGGGGCCGACCCGGCGCGGGCCGGCACCGCCGCCGGCCGCGCTGAGCGGGCCGTGCCGGCGGGCCGCCCGTGGGGGAGGCGGCCGGGCCGGAGCAGGCGCAGACTGGATCTACCGCAGGTGTGGGTCGGCGCGGCCGCGACCGGGCTCGGCCACCGGCCGCAGGTGGGTCCGGTGGCGCGGCGCGTCCGGCCGGGTGCCCCGCCGACGTCGACGAAGGAGCGTCTCATGGCCGGTCTCGTCCGCAAGAGCCTCGACACGCCGGACGAGGTCCGGCCCTTCGAGGGGGGCAAGGGAAAGCTGGAACTGGTCGAGCTGGCCGGCGGCCAGGTGGGCCGGGCGACCTTCGAGCCGGGGTGGAAGTGGTCCGAGCACATCAAACCGCTGGCGGGGACGGACAGTTGCATGGCGGCGCACACCGGCTACTTCGTCTCCGGCCGGATGCGGATCGTCATGGACGACGGCGAGACGATGGACTTCGGACCGGGTGACTTCATGACCGTGGCTCCCGGGCACGACGGCTGGGTGGTGGGCGACGAGCCCTGCGTCGTCATCGACTGGCAGGGGTACGGCGACTACGCCAAGGGCTGACCCCGACCCCCGACCCCTCACCCCCCCGGGCCCTCGGCCCCGAACCCGCCGCAGGCCCCCCGATCAGGCCCCCCGACCGCCGGTCGGGGGGCCTCTCCGTGTCCCGACCCGCCGGTGCCGTCCCCCGGCCCCGCGGGCCGCCGTCCCGTGCACGGGTCTTTCCCCGGCTCGCCGGCTGCCATGACAATGCACATGGCAACCATCGGGCGAACGACGGGACACGGCAGTGGAACTGACGGATCAGCGGATCAGCCGGCGCACCCTCGGCCGGGCGGTGCTGGCACTCGGCGCGACGGGCGCCCTCGGCACGGGGCTCGGGGCGGTGGCGCCGAAGGCCGGGGCGGCCCAGGTCCCCGGCGGGGCGGACTGGATGGGGGCGCTGCCCGGCGACAGCTGGCTGTCCCGGCTCACCGTGCCCGGCACCCATGACACCTGCTCGCTGCACGGCGGCCCGATCACCCAGACCCAGACCCTCTCGGTGCCCGACCAACTCACCGCGGGCGTACGGTTCTTCGACATCCGCTGCCGGCTGGTCGACGGGGTCTTCGCGATCCACCACGGCCCGTTCTTCCAGGAGATCTTCTTCGGCGACGTGCTCAACCAGTGCCAGGACTTCCTCGCCCGCCATCCGCAGGAGACCGTGCTGATGCGGGTCAAGCAGGAGTACTCGACGGCCTCCGCCGCCGACTTCCGGACCGTCTTCGAGGGCTACCGGGCGAGATGGGGCGGCCTGATGTGGGGCGAGAGCCGGGTCCCGCGGCTCGGCGAGGTCCGGGGCCGGATCGTGCTGCTCGCCGACAGCCCCGGCCTGCCCGGGATCCCCTGGGGCGGTGCGCTCACCGACATCGAGGACGACTACGACATCGGCACGATCTTCGAGATCGCCTCCCGCAAGTGGCCCGAGACCTCCGCCCACCTCGACGCGGCCCGCGCGAGCGGCGACCCGCAGCGGCTCTTCCTCACCTTCACCTCCTCCTCCGGCTGGGGGCTGTGGCCCCGCCAGGCCGCCGACGCGATGGCGCCCCGGCTGAACGGCTACCTCAACGGCCTGAACCGGGCCGCCGGCCCGGTCCTCGGGACGGTGCCGATGGACTTCGTCGGCGCCGACTCCGTCCGCCGGCTGTACGCGCTCAACTTCGGCGGCTGACCGGGCGCCCCGCTGTTGACACCGCCGCACACCGGTCCCTAGCGTGAGGCACCCGTCATTACCGGCCGGTAGGGGAAGCCATGGACGCCGATCGCCCGTACGACCTGGTGCTGTTCGGCGCCACCGGCTTCACCGGCGCGCTGACCGCCGCGTACCTGGCCGCCAACGCGCCGGACGGCTGCCGCTGGGCGCTCGCCGGCCGCAACCGCGCCAAGCTGGAGGCCCTGCGCACCCGCCTGGCCGCCCTGAACCCCCGCTGCGCGGACCTCCCGCTGCTCGCCGCCGACGCGGCCGACCCCGCCTCGCTGCGCGCGGTCGCCGCCTCGGCGCGGGTCGTCATCAGCACCGTCGGCCCCTACCTCCGGTACGGCGAGCCGCTGGTGGCCGCCTGCGCCGACACCGGGACGGACTACGTGGACCTGACCGGCGAACCGGAGTTCGTCGACCTGATGTACCTGCGCCACCACCGTCGGGCCGTGCAGACCGGGGCCCGGCTGGTGCACTCCTGCGGCTTCGACTCCGTCCCGCACGACCTCGGCGTGCTGTTCACCCTGGAACGGATGCGCGCGATCGACGTGCTGCCCGAAGGGGCGGCGGTCTCGGTCCGCGGCTTCGTCCGGGCCGGGGGCACCATCTCCGGCGGCACCTTCGCCTCCGCGCTGAGCGCGATGTCCCGGCTGGGGGCCGCCGGCCGGGCCGCCCGCGAGCGCCGCGCCGCCGAGCCCCGGACGGCCGGACGCCGGATCAGGACGACGGCCGGGCCGGTCCGCCGGTCGGCGGAGGCCCGCGCCTGGGCCGTGCCGCTGCCCACCATCGACGCCCAGGTGGTCGCCCGCTCGGCCGCCGCCCGCCCCGACTACGGGCCGGCCTTCAGCTACGGCCACTACGCGGCCGTCCGCCGCCTCCCGGTGCTGCTGGCCGGCGCCGCCGGGCTCGCCGCCCTGCTGGTCGCCGCCCAGGTCCCGCCGCTGCGAAGGGCGCTGACGGGCCTGCGCCGGTCCGGCGACGGGCCGAGCGCCGAGCAGCGCGCGGCCTCCTGGTTCACCGTGCGCTTCGTCGGCGACACCGGCCCCGGCACCCGGGTCTTCACCGAGGTGTCCGGCGGTGACCCCGGCTACTCCGAGACCGCGAAGATGCTCGCCGAGTCCGCCCTCAGCCTGGCCTACGACGACCTCCCGCCCACCGCCGGCCAGGTCACCCCGGCCGCGGCGATGGGCACCGCGCTGATCGACCGCCTCACCGCGGCCGGGATGCGCTTCACCGTCCTGGACGGCCCGCCGGCCACCGCCCCGGGCCGGGGCGAGGGCTTCTAGCTAGGCCCGGTCCGGGCCCTCGCCGAAGCTCGCCCGGAGCATCTCCTCGCGGGACACCACCTTGATCCGCTCGCGGCCCTCGCGGGCGCCGAGGGCGCGCTCGTGGGCGTCCAGCCGGTGCCACCCCTGCCAGGTGGTGTATTCGACGCCGCGGCTCTCCAGGAACGCGGGCACGGCGTCCTCGCCGGGTGCGGCCGGGGTCCGCAGCCGGCCGGCGCGGTGGTCGGCGACCAGGCAGGCGACGGTCTCGTTGGCGTCGCCCTTGGTGTGGCCGATCAGGCCGACCGGGCCGCGCTTGATCCAGCCGGTCACGTAGGTGGACGGCAGCGGCGCCCCGGCCTCCAGGACCCGCCCCGCCTCGTGCGGGACGGTCGCGGAGACCGGGTCGAAGGGCAGCTTCGGCAGTTCGGCCGAGCGGTAGCCGACCGCGCGGTAGGCCGCCCGGACGTCCCAGTCGCGGTAGGTGCCGGTGCCCACCACGTTGCCGGTGCCGTCGAGTTCGGTGCGCTCGGTGCGCAGGCCGACCACCCGGCCGTCCTCGCCGAGGATCTCCACCGGGGACTCGAAGAAGTGCAGGAACAGCTTGTGCGGCCGGTCGCCGACGTCGCGGATGGCCCAGTTCTCCAGGGTGGAGGCCACCATGTCGGCCTGCTTGTTGCCGCGGCGGGTGGCGATCGAGCCGTCGTCGTACTCGATGTCCTCGGGGTCGACGATCACCTCGATGGTCGGGGAGTGGTCCAGCTCGCGCAGTTCCATCGGGCTGAACTTGGCCTGGGCCGGTCCGCGGCGGCCGAAGACGTGCACCTCGACGGCGCGGTTGGCGGCGAGGCCAGCGTGGACGTTCGGGGGTATCTCGGTCGGCAGCAGCTCGTCGGCGGTCTTGGCCAGGATCCGGGCGACGTCCAGCGCGACGTTGCCGACGCCGAGCACCGCGACCCGCTCCGCCTCCAGCGGCCACCGGCGCGGCACGTCGGGGTGGCCGTCGTACCAGGAGACGAAGTCCGCTGCGCCGTACGAGCCGTCCAGGTCGATGCCCGGGATGTCGAGGTCGCGGTCGGCGTCGGCGCCGGTGGAGAAGATCACCGCGTCGTAGAACTGGTGCAGGTCGTCGAGGCCGATGTCGCCCGGGTAGTCGACGTTGCCGAACAGGCGCACCTGCGGTTTGTCGAGCACCTGGTGGAGGGCGGTGACGATCCCCTTGATCCGCGGGTGGTCGGGGGCGACCCCGTACCTGATCAGGCCGAACGGCGCCGGCATCCGCTCGAACAGGTCGATCGACACACCGGGGTCGGCGGCGAGCTCGGACTTGAGCAGGGCGTCGGCGGCGTAGATCCCGGCGGGGCCGGCCCCGACGATCGCGACCCGGACGGGACGAGGCATGGCGGGTTCCTTCGGTCGGTGCGCGGCCGGGAGATCACCCGTCCTGGGTGCCACCCTCGCCGCCGCCCGGGTGTCGCAGTAGGGCAGGCCGGCCTATGGGGGCATAGGGCAGGTCTATGGGTGGGTGGGAACGAAAGCGGCCCCCGCCGGCCGGCCGGACGGGGGCCGGGCCCCGGCTACCCCACCATGGCGGCCAGCACCGTCCGCCAGTCCTCGCCGGGCTCCGGCCGGAGCGGCCCGGCGAGCGCCTCCGAGCGGTAGCGCCACGGACGGGCGAGCTCCGGGTCGGCGTCCGGGCGCAGGTCGACGGTGCTGGACGAGCCCAGCAGGCGGACCAGTTCGGCGGTGAACTCCGGCCAGGCGACGTGCCCGCCGACCGCGTTGACCACCCGGCCGGCGGCCCGGCCGGTGCCGTCCGCGCAGGCGGCCAGGGCCCGGGCCAGCGCGGCCGAGTGCACCCAGGCCGCGCCGTACCAGGCCCGGCCGTCGGCCGTGGGGTCGGGCAGCACCAGGGGCCGGCCGGCCTGCGCGGCCTGGAACAGCTCGCCGGTCGCGCCCCAGCGCAGCTGCTCGCGCAGCCGCCGGTGCGGTCCCCAGACGATCGGCGCGCGGACCACCGTGCCGGCGCCCCGGCCGTCGCTGCCCGCGGCTTCCAGCAGGATCCGCTCGCAGTCCAGCTTGGCCTGCCCGTAGGCGGTGACCGGCAGCGTGGCGGGCGCGCCCTCCTCGACCTCCGTCCCGGCCGGGCGCCCGTACGCGTCGATGCTGCTGACGAACACGAAGCCGCCCTGCCGCCAGGCGTCCACCATGGCCCGCATCGCCGCCACGTCGACCTCGTGGGCGGTGAAGGTGCAGGCCGCGTGGATCACCGCGTCCACCCCCCGGACGGCCGCACGCAGGCTGTCGAGGTCGGCCAGGTCGCCCTCGGCCACCTCGACGCCGTCGAGCGCCACCAGGTGGGCGGACTCCGGCCGGGCGAGCGCCCGCACCGGGCGGCCCTGGGCGATCAGCTCCTGGAGGACGGCGGCGCCGACCCCGCCGGTGGCGCCGGTGACCAGCACGGTGCCCGGACGCACCGGCCGGGAGCCGCCCCCGGTCCGGCGGGGGGCCGCCGCCAGGCGTTCGGCGTCCCGGGCGGCCAGCAGTCCGGCCAGCGCCCGCGGGGTGCGTTGCTCCAGGACGTCCAGCCCGGTCAGCGGCAGCCCGGTGCGCAGCCGCAGCCGCTCGGCGAGCTGCACGGCGACCAGGGAGTGCCCGCCGAGGACGAAGAAGTCGCCGTCCGGGCCGGGCCGGGTGCCGAGCAGCTCCCCGAAGGCCGTCCGGACCAGCTCCTCGACACCGGCCGCGGCGGGCTGTCCGGCGGGTGCGGCCGCCGCGGGCAGCGGCCCGGTGCCGGGCAGTCGGGCCGGGTCGACGGAGCCGTCCGCGGTCCGGGGCAGCGCGTCCAGCAGGGTGACCGCGGCGGGCAGCTGGCCGGCCGGCAGCAGCGGGCGCAGCCGGGCCCGCAGTTCGGCCCCGCAGGAGGCGCCGCCCGGGCCGCCCGCCACCACGTACGCCAGCGGCGGCCGCCCGTCGCGGACCAGCACGTACGCCTCGCGGACCCGGGGGTCGGCCAGCAGCGCGGCCTCGGCGGGGTGGCCGGGCGCGGCCGGCAGCACGCTGCCGGGCAGCTGCCCGAGCCGGCGGCCGCCGTCCTCGGCGACGGCGGCCAGCACGGCGGCGAAGTCCGCGGCGAGCAGGGCACCGGCGGGCTCGGTGAGCGCGTCGGCGTCGTACTGGACCAGGCAGTGCGGCTGCGGGCCGTCCGTCACGAAGAGCCCGAGGTCGAACTTGGCCTCCCCGAGGTCGACCTCGGCCGGTACGGCGTCCAGGCCGGGCAGCGGCAGTGCCCCGGTGGCGGCGACCAGGTCGCAGGTGACCGACAGCAGCGGCGAGCCGTCCTGGCCGCGGGCGGCGGCCCCGAGGCGTTCGACGACCAGGTCGAACGGCACCTCCTGGCGTTCCTGCGCGGCGAGTTGGGCGGCCTGCACCCGGCCGAGCAGCTCGGTGAAGGCGGGGTCGCCGGACACGTCGGCGCGGACCGGGAGGGTGTTGACGCACAGTCCGACCAGCCGGCGCAGCGCGGGCCGGGAGCGCCGGCCACCGGCGCACCCGAGGGTGAGGTCGCTCTCCCCGGTGGCCCGCCGCAGGGTGGCGAAGGCGGCGGCCAGGACGACGGTGAACAGGGTCGTGCCGTGCGCGAGACCGAGGGCGCGCAGCCCGTCCAGGACGCCCGGCTCCAGCGGCAGGCTGTGCAGCCGGGCCGCCCCGGTCCGGGGACCGGCGGGGGCGGGGCGGGGCAGCGGCACCGGGCGGGCCCCGGCGAGCTCGTCGGCCCAGGCGTCGACCTCGGCGGCGAGCTCCGCGTCGCGGCCGCGCTCCCAGCGCGCGAAGTCCGCGTACCGCAGGCCCGGTTCGGGCAGCCGGGCGGGCCGACGCTGGACGGCGGCGGCGTAGAGCTCGGCCAGGTCGCCGGTGAGCACGGGCAGCGAGCCGCCGTCGATCGCGATGTGGTGCAGGGTGAGCAGGACGGTGTGGTCCTGCGGGCCGTGCCGCAGGACCAGCGCGCGCAGCACCGGCCCCGGGTCCAGCTCGAACGGGCGGGCGGCCTCGGCGCGCAGCAGCTCCTGCACCCGTCCGGCCGGGGCGTCCAGGACGGGCACCGGCACCGGGGCGACCGGCCGGACCTCCTGGTACGGCTCCTGGCCGTGCTGCCCGTAGCGGGTGCGCAGGATGTCGTGCCGGTCGGTCAGTGCGGTGAGCGCCTCGGCGAGCGCCTCGGTGTCCAGCGGCCCGCGCAGCCGGGTGGCCACCGGGACGTGGTACCGGGCGCCGGCCCGGCCGAGCCGGTCCATCAGCCACATCCGGTGCTGGGCGTGCGACAGCGGGGCCGGACCGGTGGGCTCGGTGCGCGGGATGTCCGCGGGGCGGGTGGCGTCGGCCCGTCGCCGGGCCTGCCGGAGCAGTTCGGCCTGCCGCTCGGCGCTCGGCGGGGTGCTGCCCATCGGCGGGGTGCTGCTCATCGGCCCTCCTCGGTGCCGTCGCCCAGGGCGGCGAGCAGCGCCCGCTCGACCAGGGCGGCCTGCGCGGCGACGGTGGGGTGGGCGAAGAAGTCCACCAGCGAGAGGTCCACCCCGAGGTCCTCGCGCAGGTCGTCGACGACCCACATGGCCATCAGCGAGTGGCCGCCCTCGGCGAGGAACTCGGCGTCCGGCCGTTCGACCGGGTGGCCCAGGGCCCTGGTCCAGGCCGCGGCGACCTCCTGCTGGAGCGGGGTCAGCCGGTCCGTGCCGGCGGGCCCGGCCGGGGCGCCGTCGAGGTCGCGTCCGGCCAGTTCGCGGCGGTCGACCTTGCCGCTCCCGGTCAGCGGGAGCGCGTCCAGCACGGCCCAGGCGGTGGGGACCAGGTGTGCGGGGAGACGGTCGGCGAGGTGGCCGCGCAGCGTCTCGCCGGTGGGACGCTGGCCGTCGGCGGGGACCACGAAGGCGGTCAGCGCGGCGTCGTCCGAGCCGGCCCGGCGGACCACGACCGCCGCCTCCGAGACCTCCGGGTGCAGCCGCAGGGTGTGCTCGACCTCGCCCGGCTCGATCCGGAAGCCGCGCACCTTGACCTGGTCGTCGGCCCGTCCGTGGAAGTCCAGGGTGCCGTCCGGCCGGGCCGAGACCAGGTCGCCGCTGCGGTACATCCGTCCGGCGCCCGGGATCTCCCGGAAGCGGTCGGCCGTCAGCTCCGGCTGTCCGAGGTAGCCCAGGGCCAGCCGGCTGCCGCCGATCCACAGCTCGCCGCGCCCGCCGGCCGGCACGGGGGCCAGCCGTTCGTCGAGCACGCGCACCGAGGCCCCGCCGAACGGCCGCCCGATCGGCAGCGGGCCCGTGCAGTCCTCCTCGCGCACCCGGTGCAGGGTGGTGAAGGTGGTCGCCTCGGTGGGCCCGTACACGTTGACCAGGTCGAGCCAGGGGAAGGCCCGCAGCACGGCCCCGGCGGGCTCCGGTGCCAGGGCCTCGCCGCCGACCAGCAGGGTGCGCAGCACACCGAAGATCCGGGACTGCCGGGCCGCCAGCCGGTGGAACAGGGCCGTGGTCAGGAACGCGGTGGTGACGCCGAACCGTTCGACGTCCCGGGCCAGGTCCTCGGCGGTCGGGCGCTCGGAGGGCGAGACCATCACGGCGCCGCCGGCCGCCAGCGGCGCCCAGACCTCGAACGTGGCGGCGTCGAAGGTGGACGGCGAGTGGAACAGCACCCGCTCGCCCGGGCCCGGCCGCACCGCGTCCGGCGCCGTGACCAGGTCGGTGATCGCCCGGTGGGTGACCTGCACGCCCTTGGGACGGCCGGTGGACCCGGAGGTGTACATCACCAGGGCCGGGGCCCGCTCCTGGTCGGCGGCCGGGTGCGGGGCCGTGACCCCGGCCCGCGGCAGGCCGTCGAGGTCCAGCGCCAGGGCCTGCGCGGCCGGGACCCCGGCCTCGGCCAGCAGCGCCTTGTCGCCGAGCGTCAGGACGGCGCCGGCGTCGGCGAGCATCCCGGCGGTCCGCGGCCGGGGGTAGGCGGGATCCAGCGGGACGGCGTGCCCGCCGGCCCACCAGACGGCGAGCTGGGCGACCACCAGCCGGGTGGAGCGGGCCGCCAGCAGGCCGACCGCGCTGCCGGGCCCGACCCCGCGGGCGGCCAGCTCGGCGGCCAGCGCGGAGGCGGCGGCCGCCAGTTCGCGGTAGGTCAGGGCGGTGGTGCCGTCGGAGACGGCGAGCGCCTGCGGCCGCAGCGCGGCGTTGCGGGCGACCAGAGCGGGCACGCCGTTCGGTCGGGAGTCGTCGAAGGTCATGGGTGGTTCCCTTCCGGGTGCCCCGGCGCGGGGCCGGGGCATCCTGGTACGGCGGTGGTCAGGAGGCGGAGGCGGCGTGCGGCCGGCCGGCCTCGACCAGCGCGGCCAGGCTGCGCAGGTCGGGCTGGCGCAGCAGCTGCGGGGCGCGCAGCCGTACGCCGCAGGACTCCTCCAGGGCCACCAGCAGGCGGGCGGCGGCCAGCGAGTTGCCGCCGGCGTCGAAGAAATTGTCGAGCGGGCCGAGCTCCGGGCGGTCCAGCAGCTCGCGGCACAGCGCCAGGACGGTCCGCTCGGTGGCGGTGCCGCCGTCGGCGTCCCCGCCCGGCGCGGCGGCCTCGGCCGCCAGCAGGGCGGCCCGGTCGACCTTCCCGTTGGCGTCCAGCGGGTAGCCGTCGACCAGCCGGACCACGGTCGGTACGGCCTGCTCGGGCAGCCACTCCCGGACCTGCGGCAGCAGGTCCGGGCCGGTGACGGGGCCGTCGGCGGCGGGCTCGACGAAGGCGAGCAGCCGGGCCGAGCCGGACGCGTCGCGGCGCACCGCGACCACGGCCCGCCGCACCCGGGGGTCGCGCTCGAACGCGGCCTCGACCTCGGCCGGCTCGATCCGCACCCCGCTGACCTTGACCTGGTCGTCCAGCCGGCCCAGGAACTCCAGCACCCCGTCGGCGCGCATCAGCACCCGGTCGCCGGTGCGGTAGACCCGGTCGACGCCCTCGACGCCCTGCGGCGCGGGCACGAACCGGCGCGCGGTCAGCTCCTCGTCCAGGTAGCCGAGCGCCAGCAGGCCGCCGCCGACCCGCAGTTCGCCCGACTCGCCGCGCGGCACCGGGCGGCCGTCCCGGTCCGTGACGAGGAGTACGGCGCCGGGCACCGGCCGGCCGATCGGCGGCGGACCGTCCCCGCCGGAGCCGGGTGCCATGGTGTGCACGCTGGTCACCACGGTGGCCTCGGCGGGCCCGTACGCGTTGTGCACATGGGCCGTGACGTCCGGCGAGGGGTGCCGGCGCAGCCGGTCGCCGCCGACCGACAGGTGCCGCAGCACCAGGCCGGCCGGCCACGGCCGGTCGAGCACCGGTTCGGCCAGCGGCGTGGGCAGGACGCCGACGGTGATGCCGGCCTCCCGCCACCAGTCGGTGAGCGCGCCCGCGTCCCAGCGGACGGCGTCCGGGGCGACGCTCAGTGCGGCGCCCGAGGTCAGCGTCGCCCACAGCTCCATCAGGTGCGGGTCGAAGGCGACCCCGATCAGCAGGCTGTGCCGGTCGCCGGGGCCGAGGCCGGTCAGTTCGCGGTACCAGTGCAGCATCGCGCCCAGCGAGCGCTCCCCGACGGCGACCGCCTTCGGGGTGCCGGTGGAACCGGAGGTGAGCACCGCGTAGTGGCTGCCCGCGGGGGCGCCGACGGCGTCCGCGGCGGACGGCGCGAAGGCGGCCACCACGGTGGCGGCGGCCGTCGCGCCCTCGGCGGGCACCGTCAGCGGCAGGTGGTCCGCCGTGCGGTGGGCGGTGGGCAGCAGCGCGGGGTCGCCGACCAGGCAGGCCAGCCGCAGCTTCTCGGCGACGGCCTGCAGGCGCCGCTCGCCGGGACGCGGGCCGAGCGGCAGGTGGACGGCGCCGAGCCGGGCCACCGCGAGGGTGACGGCGACCAGCGCGGCCGAGTGGTCCAGGCAGACGCCGACCAGCTCGCCGGGGCGGACCCGGTGGCCCAGGGTGGCGGCCACCGCGTCGGCCAGCGCGTCGAGTTCGGCGTAGCTCCAGCTGCGCCCGCCGTCGATCAGCGCGGGGGCGTCCGGGGTGCGGCGCACCCACTCGGCGAACAGCGCCGTGACGGGAGAGTCCTGGGCCGGGTGGCCGTGGGTGACGGATCGGGTGATGGTGTCAGAAGTCGTCATGTCGTGGTCTCCGAACAGTGGTTGCGGTCAGCCCAGGCCCATGGCCCGCGCGACGATCACCTTCTGGACCTCGGAGGTCCCCTCGATGATCGTCATCATCCGGACGTAGCGGTACAGGAACTCCAGCGGATGCCCGCGCACCCAGCCGGTCGCCCCGTGCACCTGCAGCGAGCGGTCCACCACCCGCACGGCGGTCTCCGAGGAGGTCAGCTTCGCCAGCGCGGCGTTCTCCGGCGCCTCGGTGCCCTCGTCCACCAGCCGGGCGCAGGCCAGCGTCAGCAGCTTCGCCGCCTCCACCTCGGCCCGGCTGCGCACCAGGTGCTCCTGGACGTGCTGGTAGGCGCCGATCCGCTCGCCGAAGGCCTGCCGCTCCCGGGCGTACTCGACGCCCAGGCGCAGCGCGTACTCGGCGACGCCGTTGCACATCGCGGCCACCACCAGGCGTCCGCGCGACAGGCTGTCCATGGCCAGGGCCATCGCGGCGCCGACCCCCTCCGGGCCGCCGATCACCGCGTCCATCGGCACCCGGACCTGCTCCAGCACCAGTTCGAACATCGGCTCGCCGGACATGCCCTCGTAGCGCTGGCCGATCCGTAGGCCGGGGGTGTCCATCGGGAGCGCGAAGGCGGTCGCGCCGACGGTCGGCCCGTCGCCCAGGTCGGTGGCGGTGACGACCAGCGCGAGGTCGGCCCGGTCGGCGTTGGAGACGAAGGTCTTCCGTCCGCTGATCACCCAGCCGTCACCGTCCCGGACGGCCGTGGTGGTGAGCCGGAACGCGTCCGAGCCGGCCTGCGGCTCGGTCAGCGCCAGGCAGCGGGCGCTGGTCCCGCGCACCAGCGGCACCAGGTACTTCTCCACCTGCTCGGGCGTGCCGTGCCGCAGCAGCGGGCTCGGACCGTCCGACCCGGCCAGCGCGTACGGCGCCAGCGCGCAGCCGCTGCGGCCGGCCGCGTGGTGGAGCAGCACCACGGCCGTGAACGGCATCCCGGAGCCGCCCAGCTCCTCGGGGTAGTCGCCGGCGTAGAAGCCGAGCGCGGCCGAGCGCTTGCGCACGTACGCCCGCAGGTCGGCGGGCGGCAGGTCGGCGGTCTCCGGCAGTTCGGCGGCCAGCGGGACCAGCTCGCGGCGCACGAAGCTCTCGAAGGCATCGACCAGTTCGCGGTGGCCGTCCTCCAGGACGGACGCGGGGGTGGAGTTCACAGCTGACCCTCCGTCAGGACGCGTGCCTGGTCGGCCAGGACGGGGTTCTGGAACAGCACGCGCAGGGGCGGGCGGCCGCCCAGGCGCGGTTCCAGCCAGGCGGCCAGCTGCGCGGCGAGCAGCGAGTGGCCGCCCACCTCGAAGAAGTGCGACTCGGCGGTGAACCGGTCGTGGCCCAGCACCTCCCGCCAGGCCTCGGCGACCAGCGCCACGCCCGGGTCGGCGAAGACCACCTCGCCGGCCTCCGGCTCGTCGCCGGGAGCGGGCAGCTCCGCCACCGCCCGGGCCAGCGCCGCCCGGTCGGGCTTGCCGCCGGGCAGCACCGGCAGCGAGTCGAGTGCCACCCAGGCGCCCGGCACCAGCGCGCCGGGCAGCCGCAGCGACAGCGCGGCGTGCAGCGCCGCCTGGTCGGGAGCCTGCGGACCCTCCAGGAAGCCGACCAGCCGCGGGCCGTTCGCGGCCGTGGCGTCCAGCACCACCGCGCAGGAGCGGCCGCCGAGTTCGGCGGAGGCCGCCGCCTCGATCTCCTCCAGCTCGATCCGGAACCCGCGCAGCTTGACCTGGTTGTCCCGGCGGCCCAGGAACCACAGCCGCCCGTCCCGGTCGCGGTAGCCGCGGTCACCGGTGCGGTACACCCGCTCGCCGCCCAGCGCCGCCACCTCGACGAACCGCTCGGCCGTCGCCTGCGCCACCCCCAGGTAGCCGTCCGCGAGCGCCGGCCCGGAGACCGCCAACTCGCCGACCCCGCCGGCCGGCAGCGGCCGCAGCCCCTCGTCCAGGACGTGCACCGCCGTCCCCGGGAGCTCGGTGCCCAGCGGGATCTCCGCCCCCTCCGCCAGGTCGGCGGCGGTGATCTCGTGCACCGTCGAGGTCACGGTCGCCTCGGTGACCCCGTACGCGTTGAGCACCGTCGCCCGGGTGTCCGCCAGCAGACCCTCCAGCGCCCGGGCGGGCAGCCGCTCGCCGCCCAGCACCAGCAGCCGTGGCGACCAGAGCCCGTCCCGCAGTGCCTCCCGCAGTTCCTCGCGCACCGCCAGGAAGTAGCTGGTCGGCAGGTTGGCGACGGTGACCCCGCGGGCCGCCAGCACCGCGACCAGCTCGGGCGCGGTCGGCACCTCCCGCTGCGGCAGCACCAGGCCGGCCCCGACGGCCAGCGCCGGCAGCACCTCCTCCAGCGCCACGTCGAAGGACGGCCGGGCGAACAGCAGCACCCGGTCCGCCGGAGTCAGCCCGTAGCGCTGCGCCACCGCGCCGACGTACCCGGCGAGCGCGGCCCGGCCGACCAGGACGGGCTTGGGCACCCCGGTCGAGCCGGAGGTGTGGATCACGTAGGCCGCGCCGTCCAGCACGGCGGCGGGCGCGGCCTTCGGGAAGGCCGGACCGTCCAGCAGGGCGGGGGTGCGGCCCTCGGCGGGCAGCGCCAGCGCGCTCTGCCGGGTGGCCAGCACCAGGGCCGGGTTCAGCCGGTCCAGCAGCAGGGCGAGCCGAGTCGCCGGGTCGTCCGGGGACAGCGGCGCGTACACCGCGCCCGCCCGCAGGCAGGCCAGCAGCGCGACCACGCTCTCGACCCCGCGCGGCAGCAGCACGGCGACCGGCTGACCGGCCGTCACCCCGGCGGCGCGCAGGCGCTCGACCAGTTCGCCGACCCGGCGGTCCAGGTCGCCGTAGGTGAGCCGCTCGGTGCCGGCGATGACGGCGAGGGTGCTCGGGTCCTGGCGGGTCAGCGGGTCGAGCGGGGCGGTCTGCTCCGCTGCTGTGGCTGTGGCTGTGGCTGTGGCTGTGGCCGTGGCCGTGGTCGGCGCCGGTGCGGCGAGTGCGGCCAGGGCGGAGTGCGGCTCGTCGAGGTAGGCGCGCAGCAGCTCCAGCAGGCGCCCGGCCAGCAGTTCGGCGACCTCCTCGCCGAAGACGTCGGCGTCGTAGTCCCAGACCAGGGTCATCCCGCCGGGGCCGTGCCGCTCGGTGACGGTGCGCCGGTCGTCCGGCAGCAGCACGAGGTCGAGGTCGAAGCGGGTGGTGCCGGTGTTGAAGCCCTCGTAGAGGGTGACCTCCAGGCCCGGGACGTCGATCTCCGGGAGCGCGGCGTCGTGCGCGCTGAACATCACGCTGAACAGCGGGTTGTCGGCGCCACTGGTGTGCAGCCCGAGCGAGCGGGTCAACTCCTGCACCGGCACGTCCTGGTGGGGCAGTGCCCGGAGCAGGGTGTCGGTGACCTCGTCCACGCTGTCGGTGCCGGGCGCGGCCGGGTCCAGCCGCAGCCGCAACGGCACGGTGTTGACGAACATCCCGACGGTGGACTCGAAGCCCACCGGCCGGTTGCCGACCGCGGTGCCGACCACCAGCTCGCGGTGGCCGCTGTGCCGGCGCAGCAGCTCGCCGAAGAGCGTGAGCAGGACGGAGAACGGCGTGTGGCCGTCGGCCCGCCCGCGGGCCCGCAGCCGCTCGGCCAGGTCGGCGCCGATCGACTGCCGCAGCTGGCCGCCCCGGTGGGCCCGCACCGCGCCCGGCCTGGCCAGACCGGGAAGCGTCAGGGCGAGCGGGGCGTCGCGCAGCTCCTGCTGCCAGAACGCCAGGCTGCGCGCCCGGTCGACGCCGGCGCCGGCCCGGGCGTGCTCCTCGTACGAGCGGGTGGCCGGCAGCTCGGCGCGCTCACCGGTGACCGCGGCGCGGTACGCCGTGAACAGGTCGCGCAGCAGCATCGCGAAGGAGTGCCCGTCGTGGATCAGGTGGTGCTCGACGTGGATCAGCCGGTGGTGCTGCTCGCCCAGCCGGACCAGGTGCCAGCGCAGCAGCGGCGCCTCCTCGGTGTCCAGCGGCTCCTCGGCCTCGGCGACCAGCAGCCGCTGGAAGGCGGCCGCCGGGTCGGCCTCGGCGGACAGGTCGCCGGTGCGCAGCCGCACCTGGGCGTCGTCGCGCACCCGCTGGTCGGGCAGGCCGCCGTCGCGGGCGACCAGTTCGAGCCGCAGCCCGGCGTGGTGGTCGAGCACGGCGGCGAGCGCGGTGCGCAGGGCGGCCCGGTCGAGCGTTCCCCAGAGGTCCAGGTAGGCCGTGAAGTTGTAGGCACGGCTGCCGGGCTGGAGCTGCTCGTGCAGCCAGACGATCTCCTGCGAGGAGGAGAGAGCGAACATGGGTGGTTCCCCTTGCTTGTGGCGGGACATGTGCGGACGCGGGTCGCCGGCCCGGTGGTGCCGGGAGCGGCCCGCGGCGGGTCAGACCGCCGGGCCGGGCGCGGTGGCGCCCAGGTGCCGGCGGAGGGTGGAGAGCAGGGCGTCGAACGCCTCGGCGGCGGCCGGGTCCGGCCAGTGACGGCGGTCCCAGGCCAGCCGGACCAGCAGGTCCTGGCCGTGCGAGGCGGAGACGGCGAACGGGGCGGCCAGCGGGCGCCCGGACAGGTGGGTCTCACGTCCGGACACCTCGCCGAGCACCAGCGGCGGGCGGCGGTGCAGGTCCTCGAAGGTCAGCAGGCCGTCCAGGGCCCCGGACCACTGCGCGCCGGCCGACCGGGCGGCGTGCACCACCTCGTCGAAGGGCATGTCGGCGTGGTCCAGGTCGTCCCACCAGTCGGCACTGAGCCGGTCGAGCCCGGCGGCGCCCGAACCGGCCGGGTGCACCAGGGTGTTGAGGAAGCAGCCGAGCACCGGCGGGGCGGCGGCGGGCCGGCCGCCCCACGGATAGCCGAGGGCCGGCGTGGCCGCCGGGCCGAGCAGGCTGCGGGCGGCCGCCGAGACGGCGTCCAGCAGCGCGGGGAAGACGGCGCCGCGGGCGGCGGCCGGGGCGGGCGGCAGCCGGTGCGTCAGCATGCCGGTGTCCGGTTCCGCCCGGTACGCCGGTCGCGCGGACGCCCGCAGCGCACCGAGCCGGGCCGCCCAGTGGGCCCGGGCCCGGTCGGCGGAGGCGGCGGCCTCCGCGGTCAACTGGGCCTCCACGGTGGCGCGGTACTCGGCGGTGGCGGCCGCGGCCGCGTCCGGCGCACCGTCCTGCGGGCCGGGATCGGTCGCGTACCCGGCACTGAGGCCGGCGGTGACGATCCCGAGCGACTGCTCGTCGCAGGCGGCGTGGTCCAGGGCGACGGCGAGGACCTCCTCCTCGTGCCCGGGCCCGCCCGCCAGCAGCAGGCGCAGCGCCGGGCCGTCCGGCGACCAGCCGAGCAGCTCGCGCCGCAGCGCGTCGGCGGCGCTCTCGCCGGGTGCCGGTTCGACCCGCCGGACCTCCGCCGCCGGTGGCCCCGTCCGCAGGACGGGCGTGCCACGCAGCGACGCGAACCGGCCGCGCAGCGCCGGGTGCCGGGCGGCCAGCCGGGTCGCGGCCGCCCGCAGCCGGGACAGGTCGACGGTGCCCGCCGGGAAGGCGAAGAACAGCGGGACGACGTCGGGGCGCCCCAGCGGATCGAGGCGCCGGGCGAGCAGGAAGCGCCGCTGCGCGCCGGTGACCGGCAGCAGGTCGGCGCAGTCGCCGGCCACGGAACGGTAGCGGGAAAGGTAGGCGGTGGTGATGCTGGAGTTCACGGAGGGCTCCGGTCCTGGTTCGCATCGTGGTCCGCGGCCGGGGCCGCATGGTGGTGCGCGGTCCGCGGGCGACGGGGTGTGGCGGGTGGGCGGGGTGCGGTCCGGGTCGCGCGGGTTCAGTCGGCGGCGACGGCCGCGGCGCTCGCCGGTCTGTCCTCGGCGCCGTCCTCGGCACCGTCCTCGTGGCCGGGCGCGGACGTCGGGAGGTCCCGCAGTCCACGCAGTGGCGACAGCAGCAGGGGCAGCGGCACGGTCAGGAAGCCCGCCGCGCAGACCCACAGCGCCGCCCTCGGCCCGGCCGCCGCCGCGACGGCGCCGCCGGCCAGCGCACCCAGCGGCATGGTGCCCCAGACCAGGAAGCGCATGGTGGCGTTCATCCGGCCGAGCAGCTCGGGCGGGCAGATCGCCTGACGGAAGCTCACCTGGGCCACGTTGTAGACCACCGCGCCGAAGAGCACCACGGCCGAGCCGATCCCGAACAGCAGCACCCCCGCGCTCCGCCCGGCCAGCGGCCACAGCAGCGCGAACGGCGAGGTGACCACGGTCGACAGCCAGATCAGCCGGGCCTGGCCGACCCGTCGGGCCAGCGGTCCCGCGCACAGCGCGCCGGCCAGCCCGCCGAGGGCGGACACCGACAGCAGCAGGCCGATGGCGCCGGGGGAGAGGTCGAGCACCCGGGCCCAGAACACCGTCTGCACGGCCATCAGCAGGGCGGCGAACAGGTTGGAGGCGGCGGTCGCAGCGGCGATCATCCGCAGCAGGGGGTGCTTCAGGACGAAGGCGACGCCTTCACCGATGTCGGCCCGCAGCGAGCGGCCGGGCACCGGCTCGGGCACCTCCTCCCGGGTGCGGACGCCCACCAGGAACAGGGCCGAGGCGAGGTAGCCGAACGCGTCGGCGACGATCGCGAGCGGCGCCCCGAGCAGTTGGACCAGGCCGCCGCCCAGCCCGGGCCCGCCGACCTGGGCGACCGAACGCACCGTCTCCAGCGCGCCGTTGCCCGCGACCAGCTGTTCCCGGGGCAGCAGCTGCGGCAGAAAGGACTGGTGGGCGACGTCGAAGAAGACCGTGGCCACGCCGGTCACCAGCGCCACGACGTAGAGCTGGGCCATCGTCAGGACGTCGGCCGCCGAGGCCAGCGGGACGGAGGCGACGGCGAGGCAGCGCACCACGTCGGCGCGGATCAGCACCGGCAGTCGTCGCGTCCGGTCGAGCCAGGCGCCCGCGGGCAGACCGACCAGCAGGAAGGCGGCGGTCTCGGCGGCAGTGAGCAGGCCGACCTGGAACGGCGGGGCGTCGAGCCCGACGACGGCGACCAACGGCAGTGCGACCAGGGTCACTTGGCTGCCGAACTGGCTGGTGGCCGATCCGGCGAGCAGCAGGCGGAAGTCGCGATGGCGTAAGAGGCGGCCCCGTCCGAGCCGCTGAATGATGTTCATCTGTTCGACTGTCGGTGAAGAGAGTGATACCGGGCAACCGGCGTGAACGATTCCGGACTTCTCTCCCGATGGGCCCTCGGGTCACTTGTGGAGGGTGGGCGGCGGCCGGTCCCCGGGGCCGGCGCGTGGCGCCGTCGCCGCTGTCGCACGGGCCCCGGGGCGGTGAACGATACGGAGGCGAACCGTCCGTATTTCGGACAGACGTTGTCCGGTCACCGGACAGATGCTTTCAGATATGGCTGGATCGAGCGGTTTCATGTTCGTTCTTCATCTGCCTGTAGAGGTGCTGTGATAACCCTGCGTCGGTCACCGGTCCGCACCGCACCGAGCCGCGTACCGAGTCGTCTGCCGGTCCGTCACGGGCCTGTCACAGGGGCCGATCCGGGTGGCGGGCTGTGGCACGGTGGGCGGCATGCGAATTCGAGTCGTCACCATCGGTCTGGCCGCGGCCGCCACCCTGTTCTCCCTCACGGCCTGCGGCAGCAGCGGCAGCGACAGCCCGCAGGCGGCGCCGACCAAGGCCGCCGGCACCCCCTCCGCCGCGGCCGGCGCAGCCACGGGCGGCACCGGGTCCGCGAAGCCGACCGCCTCGGGCTCCGTCGTCGTGCCGAGCCCCAACGCCGCCCAGCAGGCCGGTCTCCTCGCGGGCCTGAAGGCCGTCAACCCGGAACTCGCGGCGGACCCGGCCAAGGCCGTCGGCAGCGCCCAGTACGTCTGCGCCCAGATCCACACCGGCAAGGACGACGCGGCGGTGGCGAAGGAGGCCGCCGCCCGGTTCAGCGGCGGCAGCGTCACCCTGACCGACCAGCAGGGCAAGCTGGTCATCGCCGCCGTGCGCACCTCGTTCTGCACCATGCCCTGACCTGCTCGCCGGCCGCCCCGGCCGGCCTCGGACGGCCCCGGCGGTACCACCGCCGGGGCCGTCGGGCCGTCGGGCCGTCGGGCTGCCGGTACGCCGGGGCTATCCGGGGGCGTCGGCCGGTGTGCCCCACGCCTCGCGGTACTCGATGTGCAGCTCGCGCGCCGTGCCGAGGACGCCCTCCCGGGCGTGGAACTCCGTACAGAAGTGCGGCCCGGCCGGATGGGCCGACACGTGGGCCGGGCCCTCGACGGCCAGGTCGAGGAACTTTCCCGCGGTCTCCCCGAACACCTTCGCGCTGCCGGTCATGAACAGCGTCTCGGCGTGCAGGTGCTGCCGGAAGAGGTCCCGGTTCTCCCGGTGGTGACGGGCCGCGTGGTCCACGCGGTCCCCGTCGACGACGGCCGCCCGCGGCAGGTCGACCTGTTGCGGAAGGCCCGCGCCGAGCCGCCCGCGCAGTTCCTTCCAGCGTGACGGCGCGAACTGCAGGCGGTGGTGCAGCAGGACGAGGTCCAGCCGGCGGCCGTCCCCGGCCGGGACGTCGGGCGGCAGGTCGTTCCCACGGATCGGGAGGTGGACCAGGGTGCGGGGCGAGCGGGCCGCGAGCAGCCACAGCGCGGCGAACGCCCGGGCCGCCGTACGGTCCAGGTGCCCGTCCACGAACCGGTCGCGGTCCAGGAGCACGGCCCGCGGCAGCGGCCGGGCCGGCCGGACCACCCGGTACTCCACCGGCCCCAGCCGGGCGCGGTGCACCGTGACCGGCAGGCCGATCCGCGCCGCGCGCCCGCGCCGGGCGGGCGGCGGCCCGGGCGCCGCGCCGTCCTCCGTCGATCCGCCGTGCTGCACCGGGGGGCGGTTCAACCCTGCGGGAGGCGCTTGTGCCACTGCGGCAGCGCCACCCTGATCCGGGTGTCGGCGGAGCCGTCCCACTCCACCGGCAGACCGGCCGCGGTGAGCACCCCGGCGATCTCCCGGCCGACCGCCACCGCGTCCGCGCCGGAACCGCGCAGCGGGCCGTAGGACAGCCACAGCCCGCCGCCGGCGGCGACGCGGGCGGTGTCCTGCTGGTGGAAGAAGACGAACCCGTGGTCCCCGTCGGCGGCCTCGGCGTCGATCTCGGAGTGGCCGCAGTTGCGGCAGCAGGTGAAGTCGGCGCGGGCGGTGACCCCGGCCGCGCCGAGGGTGTCAAAGGCCGCCAGCAGCCGGTCGGCGTCGGTCGTCGCCGGCCATGCGGCCTGCTCCGCCAGCCGCTCCTCCCACAGCAGGTCGACCAGGGCGGCGGCCTGCTCCCGGGTCACCGGCTCCTTCGCCGGGTCGAAGTGCTCCTCGACGTCCCGGACGAGCAGGGCGCGGGTTCGGAAGCCGCCGTGGATCTGTTCCCGGGCGAACCGCTCGGCCTCCTCCCGGGTGGCGGTCGGCAGGTCGGCGGGGGTGGGGAGGTCAGCTCGTTCCGTCATGCCCGCATCCTGCCACCGGGCACCGACACCCCGGCCGGCGCCCTACGGCCGGCACCCCGTCAGCGGTGCGCTGTCGCCGGCCGGGCGGCCGCAGATGCGCTCCAGCTTCGCCTGGCCGTCGGTCTGCCGGGTGACCCGGACGATGTTGATGCCGTGCCCGGGCTGGGTGCCGGTGGCGAGCAGCGGGCGGGTCTCCCGGAAGTCGACGATGCCGGTGGCGCGGTTCTTCAGCTCGACGGCCCGCAGGCCGGCCATCACCGCGCCGCGCCCGCCGTCCTGGCTCGCGCCGGCGTTCAGCGCCCCGGCGTGCAGGGCCGCCGTGGCGTCGTACGCGAGGGCCAGCGAGCCGTCCGAGAAGACGTCGTCCTCGTACGGGTTGCCGCCCGGCGGCTTGGGGACGATGCCCAGCTCGGCGGCGGCCGTCTCGGCGAGGTCGGAGGCGCCGGCGGTGACGGCCGGATCGGTCAGCGCGATGTAGTAGAGGGTGGCCTGCGGCGCCATCCGGGTCTCCCCGGTGCTGAACTGGGCCTTGGTCAGGTCGTCGCCGGTGAGCACGGTGAGCGGGCGGTTGCACCCGGGGTCGGTGGCCAGCCGCTTCATCAGCTGGTTCACGTCGTCGGCCCGGCCGGCCAGGTAGATGACGGCCGGCGGCTGCCCGGACTGGCAGCTCCGGCGCAGCGCGTCCTCGTAGTCGGGATCCCCGGTGCTGGTCAGGCCGTACTCCAGGGGCCGGTCCTCGGTCAGCCGGAAGCCCGCCTCGCGAAGCATCGTGCTGCCGTACTTGGCCTGTTCGGGGCTGTACTGGTCGTCCCGGCTGGGTCGCCTGGTGAGGACGGTTGCGGTGCGGGCGTCGGGGGCCAGGGCCAGCCCGTCGGCGATCCTGCGGAGCTCGGCGGCCTCCTCCTCGTCGGTGGCGGCCAGCCCGAAGTAGTTGACGTGGTTGCGGGCGAGGTCGCTGCCGGAGTTGGTGGTGTCGACCACCGGGAGACCGGCGCTCTGCAGCAGGCCGACGGCGTTCTGGCTGTCGGTGGTGTTGCGGCCGAGCCCGACCACCCCGACGATCGAGCGGTCGCGCGCGGCCACCGCCACGATCCGCTCGACCATCTCGGTCTGGAAGTACATGTCCTGACCGCCGTTGGCGACCAGGACCTTGACCTTGGTGGGCTCGCCCACGTTGTTGCGCAGCTGGGCCAGGTGCACGCCGGTGAGCTCCTTGAGGCTGTTCAGCGCCCGTGACTCCTGCCCGCTCGCGGTGGTCAGCGATCCGGCGTACACGACGGTCACGAACCGGACGTCGGGCAGCGCGGCGACCCGGTCGTTCTCCCGGCGGATCGCCGCCTCCAGGGTGCCGAGCCCGATGTCCGCGCCGGCCTTCGCGGGGTCGCCCTCGTGCCCGGGCCGGGCGCCGCTGAGCCGCACGTCGTGGGCGGTCGCGAAGGACACCCCGCCGGTGGCCACCCCGACGCACTGCCGCGCGCCGCCCGGGTCCACCCGCCACACCGCGTCGTGGTTGGAGCCGAGCAGCCGGCCCTCGCAGTACTGGTCGGACAGCTGCTGGCTGCGCAGCACACCCCCGACCGAGGCCAGCACCAGGACCAGCAGCACCGTCCACCGCGACCACAGCACCCACGCCGAGCGGCGGACCGGCACGGCGGCCAGCCCGGTCGTGTTCCCGGCCTGCAACTGCCGCCGGCTGAGCCCGACCGGCAGGGTCCAGGCCAGCGCCCGCCCGCGGCTCGGCGCCTGCCGCACCCGCAGGTTGCTCACCCAGCTCTCGTACGGGCTGCCGCGGCGCAGCCCGCCGACGGGGACGGTGACCGGCCCGGCGGCGTCCGGCTGGAGCCAGCTCGCGGCGTCCGCGTGGGCGACGCCGGCGAGCACCAGCAGCGGGTCCTGCTCGCTGCGGCGGCTGCGCACGTCGCTGATCGCGCTGAGCACCCGCAGCCCGCCGTTGGCGGCGCCGGCGCTCGGCAGGAAGACCACCGGCGGCACCCGGCGCTTGCGGTCGCGCAGGTCCGGGTTCCACGAACGGTGGGCCGAGCGGAGGTCCTCCAGCAGGGCGAGGGCGCGCAGTTGCAGGTGGAACTCCTGGGCGCGCTCGCGTTCGTCGGCGGGGGTGCCGGGCAGTTGCGCCTTGAGGATCTCGCCGGCGACCTCCCGCGCCCTGGCCTGCGTGACGTCCCAGGACATCCGGGGCCGCCAGATCGACCAGGCGGCGGCCTGCCGCCCGGAGGCGGCCAGGAAGGTGGTGGTGGCGAACCACCGGCTGGCCTGTCCCAGCCAGGACAGCGGTGCGGTGTTGCGCCGGACCCAGCCGCTCACCATCAGCAGCACGAAGGTCGCCAGGACGACGCCGAGCACCACCTCCCAGTGCGCCTGGGTCAGCAGCGTGGTCAGCCCGGCGAGCACCACGGCGCCGATCAGGGTCGTGGAGTTGAGCAGGGGTGACAGGGTCTGCTGGAGGGTGCCGCCGCGCCGGTCCGGCCGCCAGTGCAGGTCGCGGAGACGGGCCAGCACGGCCTCCACCCGGTCGTCGAGCGAGGGTGTGCCACCGGTCGGCTGGTCGACCAGCACGTGCCGGGCCGCGGCCTCGACGGCGGCGATCAGCCGGGAACGGGGGACGGCGTAGTTCCGGTACCAGGAGGGCCCGCGCCGCGCCCAGGGCCCCCGGGCGACGGAGTCCAGGATGCCGATCGCGTTGAGGTGCGGGTCGCCGCCCTCCGCGCCGCCGACCAGCCGGTAGGGCAGGCCGCCGACCTCCTGGGCGTCCTGCACGGCGCTGACGACGCCGGTCACCTCCCGGTCGAGCGCGGTGTCCGCCTCGTCGGAGTACAGCACCACCACCGGCATCGGCAGCCGGGCGCGGCGGAACTGGTCGATCAGGTCCTTGAAGAGCGTGTCGACCTCGTACTTCGCGGTCGTCGGCAGCCCGCCGAGCCCCGTGTCGCCGTGTGCGGATCCCTGTGCCACGCCAGCCCCCCGTACGTCCCCGAACCGCCACCGATCACGCATGTCTGATGAGGTGTCAGGCCGCGAGTGTAGACCCGGGCCCCGACAGGAGGACATGTCGCGGGCGGTCGTCGGTTGCGGGGCGGGCGCCGGCCGTCAGGGGGTGGCGGCCGGGAGCCGGAGGCGGAGCTTGCGGGCGTCGGCGGCGGCCGGGGGAGCGGCGCCGAGGTCGGAGAGGGTGGTCACCAGGACGGCGTCGACGTCGGGGAGCCAGTTGCTGGTCTTGGACTGGACGCTGACGCTCTGGTGCTGGGGGGTGCCGTCGCAGACGATCAGCGTCGGGGAGGTGCGGGTGGAGCCGAAGGCGACGGCGGCCGGGTCGGCGGGGTCGGGCTGTTCCACCGAGGTGTTCAGCGACCGCTCGCCGTCGGGGGCCGCGCAGGTGTAGAGCAGCTCCACCCGGACGCGGCCCGGGAGCTTGGGGTCGATGCCGGCCGAGCCGACGGAGATCTCGGTCCCCGCGGCGGGCGGGGACGGCGCGGGGGTCGCCGCCGGCGCCGGCTCGGGTGCGGGGGAGGACACCTGGTCCGGCGCGGGGGCGGGCAGCGGATCCGCGATGGACCCGGCCGCCGGGCCGGCGGGTGCCGCGACCGGGTCGGTGTCGGCGGCGAAGATCGCGGTCGGGACGAGGACGACGCTCGCCCCGAGGGCGAGCGCGAGCGCGCCGCCGAGTGTTCTGCCTGGCATGGTCCTCCTCGTGTCGGGGTCCATGCACCGACTATCGATCAGGACGCAACCGCCTGCGAGTCGGTACGTCCGGCCAGGTGTCCGGTCGGACGTACCGGCGGACGGCTGCCCGGGCGCCCGGCCGCTCAGGTGTACATCAGCGAGCCGGGGGTGGTGAGCAGCTCGCCCGTCTCCAGCCAGGTCTTCAGGCCGGAGAGGATCATCGGCCAGCCGCCGTAGAGCTCGTCGTTCGCGCCCTCGCGCAGCTCGTCATGGGTGACGGTGAGCCGGCAGGAGTCGCCGACCGGCTCGATCTCCCAGGTGACCCGGCTGGTGCCCTCTCGCTTCACCTCGTCGCTCCAGAGCGCCACCATGCTCTGTACCAGCCGGCGGGGCGGGTCGACCTCCAGGTTCACCCCCTCGCCGATCGGGCCGTCCGCCCGGGGGGAGCCCATCGTGAAGCGGGAGCCCGGGGTCCAGTCCGAGTGGACCCCGACGCCGAAGTTGTACCTGGCGCGGATCTCCGGGTCCGTGATCGCCTCCCAGAGGCGTTCCGGCGTGGTGCGGATGTAGATCTCGAAGACCTTCTGCATGGGAGTCTCCAGTCGGCTCTTGAGGTCGCTGAGCGCAGCCGCCCACGGCCCCGTGTACTTGCTCACCCACCGGTCGTGGACGAGCCGGATGGGGACCGGGTTCAGGAAGTGGAGCTTCTCCCGGCCCTGTCGCCGGGTGACGACCAGCCCGGCCTCCTCCAGCAGTTTGAGGTGTTTCATCACGGCGAAGCGCGTCATGTCGAAGCGGGCTCCGAGGGCTCCGAGCGTCTGCCCGTCCTGTTCGAAGAGGGCGTCGAGCAGGCTCCGCCGGGTCGGGTCGGCCAGGGCTTTGAACACCAGATCCACCCTTCGAGAATAGGTGACTGTTTGGTCACATGTCAACGCGGAGGCCACCCCCGGAGCGACTCGCCCCGGCGAGCCGGTGCGCTCGTCCGGTGGTCACGTTGCGCGGTCGCCTACGGTCGGACCAGTGACGGACGAGGCCCTGCCGCGGCGACGAGGAGACGGCCGACCCATGGAACGCAAGTGGTGGACCCTGGTCGCCGTACTGGTGGCGACGTTCATGCTGCTGCTCGACATCACCGTGGTGAACGTGGCGCTGCCCGCGATCCGGGCGGACCTCGGGGCCAGCTTCACCGACCTGCAGTGGGTGTTCGACGCCTACGCGCTGACCCTCGCCGCGCTGGTGCTGACGGCGGGTTCGCTCGCCGACCGGCTGGGGCGCCGCCGGGTGTTCGCCGTCGGCCTCGCGGTCTTCTCCCTCGCCTCGCTGCTCTGCGCGGTCGCGCCGAACCCGACCTTCCTCAACCTCGCCCGCGCACTCCAGGGCGTCGGCGGCGCGGCGATGTTCGCGGTGTCGCTGGCCCTGGTCGCCCAGGAGTTCGCGGCCGGGCGCGAACGCGGCACGGCGATGGGCATGTACGGCGCCACCATCGGGGTCGCGGTCGCGATCGGCCCGCTCGTCGGCGGAGCCCTCACCGACTGGCTCGGCTGGGAGTCGATCTTCTACGTCAACGTGCCGATCGGGCTGCTGACCCTCGCCGCCACCTACGCCAAGGTGCGCGAGAGCCGCGACCCGAACGCGACCCGGGTCGACTGGGCCGGTGTCGCGACCTTCAGCCTGTCGCTGTTCCTGTTGGTGCTGGCGCTGGTCCGGGGCAACGCCGAGGGCTGGGGCAGCGCGCTGATCGTCGTGCTGTTCGTCGGCTCCGCGCTGCTGATGGGCGCGTTCGTCCTGGTCGAGCGGCGGGTCCCCGAGCCGATGCTGCCGCTCGGCCTGTTCGCCCGCGGCGCCTTCACCGGCGTCCAGCTGGCGGCGTTCGCGGTCTCCGGCTCGCTCTTCGCCCTGTTCCTCTACATGACGCTCTACCTGCAGAACTACCTCGGCTACTCGCCCTTCCAGGCCGGCCTGCGCTACCTGCCGGTCACCGTGCTCAGCTTCGTCGTCGCGCCGATCGCGGGCATCATGCTCTCCCGGGTCCAGGCCCGCTACATGCTCGGGGTCGGCCTCGGCGCCGTCGGCGCCGGCCTGCTGCTGATGAGCGGCATCGACGCGGACTCCGACTGGACGACGCTGCTCAGCGGCTTCCTGGTGGCCGGCGCCGGGGTCGGCCTGATCAACCCGGTCATCGCCGATGTCGCCGTCAGCGTCGTGCCCAAGCAGCAGAGCGGCATGGCGGCCGGCATCAACGACACCTTCCGGCAGGTCGGCATCGCCGTGGGCATCGCCGTCTGGGGAGCCGTCTTCGTCGGCCGCGGCGCCGCCGAGGTCCGCGACCTGACCGCCGGGACGGCCGCGGCCGAGGGATCACGCCCGCGCGAACTCGTCGAGGCCGCCTCCTCCGGCAGCCTGGAGCAGGCCGTCGCCGCCTTCCCCCCGCCCGCCCGGGCCGCGGTCACGGCCGCCGCCCGCGAGGGCTTCCTCGCCGGCTTCAACGACGTGCTGACGCTCGGTGCGCTGCTGAGCTTCGCCGGAGCGGTCCTCGCCCTGTGGCTGGTCCGGGAGGACGAGATCGAGCGCGAGCGGCCCGAGCGGCCCGAGGTGGCGGCGGGCTGACCGCAGCCGGCCGTCACCCCTCCCCGACTGCCGCGAGCCCGCCGGCCGCCGGTCGCACGGCGGCCAGGTAGGCGTGGATGGCGTCGCGGTTGCGGGCCAGGCAGTCGATCCGCTGCTGGAGCCGATCGGCCTCGCCCCGCATCAGCGCCTCGGTCTCCGGGGTCAGGCACTCCGGGTGGACGTGGATCTCGTCCGGCCGGTCCAGGTACGGCAGGATGCGGCGGATGATCTCGGTGGTGAGGCCCGAGTCGAGCAGCCCGCGGATCTGCTGGACCCGGTAGACCTCCGCCTCGCGGTACGCGCGGTAGCCGTTCTCCGCCCGCTCGGGACGGAGCAGCGACTGCTCCTCGTAGTAACGCAGCATCCTGGCCGGCACACCCGTGCGGCGGGACAGCTCACCGATCCTCATGACACTCCCCGGCAGGCCGGTACGGCGGAGCTCCGGCCCGTGCTTGCCCTCACACTGATGTGAGGGTTCCACCATGAGTCTATGCCCCCCGCACCCACCACCGACCTCCCGGAACCACGGCTCAAGAACCCCGCACGGCTCCCGCTGCGGGCCCTGCTCGCCCTGTTCGCCACCGCCTTCGGCGCGGTCATGACCGAACTGCTCCCCGCCGGGCTGCTGCCCCGGATGAGCGACGGACTGCACGTCCCGGAGGCCCGCGTCGGCTACCTGGTGACCGCGTACGCCGCCGCCTCCTTCCTCGCCGCCGTCCCGCTCACCGCCGCCCTGCGCGGCGTCCGGCGCCGCCGCGTCCTGATCGGCGGACTCCTCGGCTTCGCGCTCGCCAACACCGTCACCGCCGTCAGCACCTGCTACCCCCTGACCCTCACGGCCCGCCTGCTCGCCGGAGCCGTCGGCGGCACGCTCTGGGCGATGCTGGCCGGCTACGCCGCCCGGCTGGCCCCGCCCGAGCGCCGCGGCCGCGCCATCGCCGTGGTCCTGGCCGGCATCACCGTCGCCCTCGCCCTCGGCCTGCCCGCCGGCACCGCCCTCGCCGGCGCCGTCGGCTGGCGCACCGTCTTCGCCCTGCTGGCCGCCCTCGCCCTCGCCCTCGTGCCGTGGAGCCTCGCCCACCTGCCCGACGCCCCCGGCGAGAGCGCCACCGGTCGCGCCCCGCTGCGCCGCATCGCGGCGATCCCCGGCATCCCCGCCACGCTCGCCGTCACCCTGCTCCTGCTGCTCGGCCACCAGGCGCTGTACACCTACCTGGTGCCCTTCGCCGCCCACGGCGGGCACGGTGGCGCCGGGCGCCTGCTCCTCCTCTTCGGCCTCGCCACCGTGGCCGGCGTCTGGCTCGGCGGGGCGCTCGTGGACCGCCGTCCCCGGCTGGTCCTGCTGGCCGCACTGGCCCTGATCGCGGGCGCGATGCTCGCCCTCGGCCTGTCCGGCGGCGCACCCGCCGTCACGGGGACCGCCGTCGCCCTGTGGGGCGCCGCCTTCGGAGCCGCGCCCACCCTGCTGCAGACCGCCCTGGTGGACCTCTCCGGGCCGCGCCACGCGGACGTGGCCACCGCCCTCCAGGCCACCGTCTACAACCTCGGGATCGCCGCGGGATCGCTGACCGGCGGCATCGCCCTGGACACCGCAGGCGCCGGAGCACTGCCGTGGACGGCCCTCCCGCTGGTGACGGCGGCGCTCGCCGTCGTCACCCTGACCCGGCGCCACGCCTTCCCCACCCGCCGTGCGACGGACGCCGCGACGCCTGCGGCCTGACCTCGAACGCCTGCGACCCGACCGGGAACACCTGCGACCGCGGGCCCGGCGGACGGGACGCCCCCCCCGGCGGGGGCCGTCCCGTCCGCGGCGGTGCGCCGCCTTCCCCGGGCGGCCCGCCGCTGACATGCTCGTCTGCCATGGCCCAGAACCGTCGTGAACCGATCACCGGCCCCGCCGCGGCGCCCGTGGCCGCCGCCGGGCCCGCCCCCGACACCTATCCGTCCAACACCGCGCTGTACGCCGACCCCGCCCTCGTCGAGGGCGTCGACTACGGCCTGCGCTCCCGCCGGCACCCCGCCGATCCCCGGGACCCGGCCGGCCGGACACCCGCCGTACGGACCACGGTCATCGCGCCGCACGGCGGAGGCATCGAGGAGGGCACCTCCGAACTCTGCCTGGCCATCGCCGGCTACCACCCCGCCGGACTGCACCCGCACCCCGCGGGCGGACCGGTCCACGACTTCTGGCTGTTCGAAGGCCTGCGCGCCGACGGGAACGCCGCCCTGCACGTCACCGCCAGGCACTGCGACGACCCGACGGCCCGCGCGCTCGCCGCCGGCAGCTGGAACGTGGTCGCGGTGCACGGCTGCTCCCCGGCCCGCGCGGGACTCCCGCCCGGCGCCCGGGCGGTGCTGGTGGGCGGCCTCGGCCAGGTCCTGCGGCAGTACCTGGTCGAGGAGTTCACCGCCGCCGGGATCCGCGCCGTGCCGGCCACCGGGCGCGAGCGCATCGCGGGCATCGCCCCGGACAACATCTGCAACCGCACCCTGCTCGGTGCGGGCGCCCAACTGGAGATCACCGCCGACCTGCGGGCCTCGATGTTCGCGCCCGGCCACAACACCCTGGCCCAGCGGGCCACCAGCACGCTCCCACTGTTCTGGGCGTTCACCGCGGCCGCCCGCGCCGCGATCGCCCGCGTCGAGGCCGAGCAGCGCCGCAGCTGACCCCGCGTGCCGGCGCCGACCGCCGCGCCGCTACCAGTGCGAGGGGCGGTCGAGCCCGTCCGGGAGCCCGGTCGCCGCGTCGCCGCGCGCGGCGTTCAGCTGCGACTGGGTCAGGAAGATGCTGCCGGTGAGGTCCGCGCCCCGCAGGTCGGTGTCCCGCAGGTCGGCGCCGATCAGATCGGCCGCGCGCAGGTCCGCGCCGCGCAGGTCGGCCCCGATCAGGTACGCCCCCCGCAGGTTCGCGCCGCGCAGGTCCGCTCCCTTGAGCCGGGCCCCGATCAGGTCGGCCCCCCGGCGGTCCTTCCGGCGCCCGGGGTACCCGGCGCGGACGAGCTCACTGGTGCGCAGCAGCAGCACGTTGACCCGCCCGCGCACGGCGGCCACGTCCAGCTCCAGCAGCGCCTGCGGATCCTGGCCGGCCAGCCCCTCGGTCTCCGCCAGCGCGAGCGCCAGCTCGGCGCGGACCGGGCGGGCCGCCGGCAGGTCGAGCGCCTGGGTCAGGTACCAGAGCAGCTCGTGCAGTTGCCGCATCACCGGCAGGACCCGGAACATCCGCTGCGCACCGTCCGGCTCCTGCCGCCAGTCGCGGCCGCCGAAGGTCACCTGCGACACCCGCTGACCGGCCCCGAAGCAGTCGTACCCGGTGCATCCGGCGAACCCGCTGGTCCGGAGCTCGGTGTGGATGCCGCAGCGGAAGTCCTGCCGCAGGTTGGGGCAGGACTGTCCGGCGTCCTTGTCGATCGCGAAGTCCGACGACCGGGTGAAGGCCAGCGCCACGCAGCAGAGCCCGAAGCAGTTCCCGCAGTCGGACCGCAGCAGTGCGAGGCCGCCGTTGGGGGCGGGCCGTGCGGCGCGGTGGTTCTCGGACAAGGCGCGTGTTCTCCTGCGTGTCGTCTGCGGGTACTGGCCGGGTGTCGCGGTGGCCGGCCCCCGCGAGCGGGTGGGTTCCGCCCCCCCCTACTCTCTCAAACCTCCGCCACCGGTTTTCGCCCCCCGCCGTCACGGCCGTCCGCGGGCGCCACCGGAAATGCCCGAGCGGGACGCGCCGGCCGCGTCCCGCTCGGGCATTCTCCGGCTCCGCCTACCAGCGGTACCAGCGGCCGCGGGCGCCGGACGCTCCGGTGCCGCGGGCGATGAATCCCAGCAGCCAGACCACGAGCACGATGACCGCGACCCACCACAGTGCCTTCAGTGCGAAACCCGCACCGAAGAGAATGAGAGCCAGCAGCAGGACGAGAAGAAGGGGAACCATCGTTTTACCTCCGCTGTCGTTGTCGGGGATCGGCTGCCCCGAACCGGGCCGCTCAATCAGGGGAATTCGCCGGACTTTCCGCGCGGGCGAATTCCGGGCCGTTCACTCCTCCGCGAGGAGGGCCGCGCGCAGGCCGCCGAGCGTGCGGCTCAGCAGCCGGGAGACGTGCATCCGGGACAGGCCGCGCTCCGCGCCGATCTGGGCCTGGATGAGCTCGGCTCCGATCCGCAGGCGCAGGACGGTGCGTTCCCGCTCCGGGAGCGCCGCGACGAGCGGCGTGAGGGTCTCGTGGTCGAGTACCGCCTCGAAGCCGCGCTCCTCGACCGCGAACCGGTCCGCGATGCCGGGGCCGGCCTCCTCCGCGTCACCGGTTGACGCGTCCAGGGAGTGCGCGCGGTAGGCGTTGGCGGCCGTGAGCCCCCTCGGCGGCCTCCCGCTCGTCGATCCTCAGCCGGGCGGCCAGCTCGGCGACGGTGGGTGCCCGGTCCAGCTGCTGTTCGAGCTCGTCCGAGGCCCGGGCCAGCGCGAGCCGCAACTCCTGCATCCGGCGCGGGACATGGACCATCCAGGTGGTGTCCCGGAAGAAGCGCCTGATCTCGCCGACGATGGTGGGCAGGGCGAAACCGGCGAACTCGAACCCCAGCGCCGGGTCGAACCGGTCGACGGCCTTGATCAGGCCGATCGTGCCGACCTGGACGACGTCGTCCATCGGATGGCCGCGACGGCCGAACCGCCGGGCGGCGAACCTCGCCAGCGCCGTGTTCAGTTCGATCAGCGTGCCGCGGACGTACGAGTACTCGGGGGTGCCCTCCTCCAGGGCGCGCAGGCGGCCGAACAGTTCGCGCGACAACTCGCGCGCGTCCACCAGGGCGAGCCCGCGTCCCGAGGTGGCGTCGGCGTCCGGGCCGCGCAGGACGGGCGTGCGGGGGGACGCGTCGTGGACGCTCACGAAGAGGCAGTCCCCGTCCCACATGAGCACCAGGTCGGCGGTGCTGCAGGCGTGGATGTGGGCGTTGGTGATCAGCTCGGAGACGGTGAGGACGACCGCGTACGCCGTCTCGGGAGCGGATCGCGTCCACCCGAGGTCGTCCAGGTGCCGGCGGGCGAAGTCGCGCCCCGCCCGTACGCCGAGGGACACCGGTAGGGTCCGTGCCCATCCCAGGGCCCGGACCGAGGGCTGGTTTCGTGTCATGAAGCGTCTCCCTCCGCGTCGTCGGCCATGCCGTCCTCGTGCCGACCTCGTGCCGTCGTGCCGACTCACGCCTGCCCTGGTTCCCCCGCCCCACGCAACCACCGACCAGGGCCTCCCGCGGTCGACATGGAAGTCATATGAGCACCGGCGCCGGGATACCGGCCCAAGAGTGCTACATCGGTTCCATGCGGTGCGAGGTTCGCCCCGCTGACGAGCTCTTGGGAGAGACCATGCGCAGAGGTGCACTGACCGGCGCGATCGTGCTGGCCCTCGGAGCCGCCCTGCTGGGCGGGGCGGGACCGTCGGTCGCCGACGGCCACGGCTACGGGCACTTCGACCGCCGCGGCCTGGCGGTGATCGGCCTGACCGATGACCAGCGGCTGGTGGAGTTCCGCACCGGGGACGTCGAGTCGGCCGCACCGCTCGGCCGGGTGTCCGGCCTGACCGGCGACACCCGGCTGGTCGGGATCGACTTCCGGGCGCAGAACGGGGAGCTCTACGGGGTCGGCGACAAGGGCGGGGTGTACACCCTGGACATCGACACCGCCGCCGCCAGCAAGGTCTCGCAACTGACCGTCGCCCTCCAGGGCACCCGGTTCGGTGTCGACTTCGATCCGGCAGCCGACCGGCTGCGCATCATCTCCGACACCGGTCAGAACCTGCGCCACAACCTCGACGACCCCCAGGGCCCGCCGGCCGCCGGGACCACCGCCGTCGACGGGACCCTGGCCCTGCCCGCCGTTCCCCCGGCCACGACGGGGGCCACGGCCACCGGCGTGACCGGTGCCGCCTACACCAACAACGACCTCGACGCCGCCACCGGCAGCACCCTCTTCGACATCGACACCGCCCTGGACCGGGTCTCCCTCCAGTCGCCCGCCGACACCGGCTCCCTCGCCCCGACCGGATCCCTCGGGGCGGCGGCCGAGGCGGGCGCCGGATTCGACATCTACTTCAGTCCCATCCACCACAGCAACACCGCCTACGCCAGCCTCCAGGTGGACGGCGCCCGCCGCTTCTTCCGCATCGACCTGCTCACCGGCGCGGCACTGCGGCTCGGGTCCTTCCCGGTCGCCCGCCAGGTCACCGACATCGCCCTGCCCCTCGCGCAGGACGACGACCAGGACTGACCCCGCCGCGGGCTCACCTGCCACCCGGTTCCGCCGCGCCGGCCCGCTCGTTGGAGTCGGTCCGGTCGTTCCGGTCGTTCCGGTCCGTCCGGTCCGTCCGGTCGCCGAGCGCCGGCGGCGGTTCCGGGGGCTGCCGGTGCGGCCGGGCCGGCTCCGGTCCCGGGCCCTCGGAGACGGGTGGCATCGGGCGGCAGGTCTCCCAGGGCCACGCCTCGAACGCCCGGGCGCAGGCCGCGACCAGGGCGCCGCCGCATCCCGCGCCCGCCCGGGGCCGCCCCGGCCGCCGAACGCCCGCCCGGTCGGGCCCGCCGTCGGTGACCGCCCTCGCCGTCAGGCGGCGGCCTCCTCCGTCCAGACGCCCTCCGGGTGCCGGTCGACCGGGAGCCACAGGCTCGGCTGGGCGCGGCACCCCGGACTGGCCCGCTCGTCCGAGGGCCACCGGTGTTCCCGGTCGGGCCAGACCAGTTGGACGACGGGCACCGGCGTCCGCCGGTAGAAGCCGACGGCCGTACCGAACAGCGGCAGGTGCCATCCGGGGTCCACCGGCCGGACCTCGACCCGGCACCCCTCGATGACGTCGGGGAGCAGGGTGCCGGGCTCGGTCGACGCCCCGTCGCGCACCCTGGCGGCGGCCTCGCCGACCCAGTGCATCAGCCCGGGCAGTTCCAGGCCGAACATGGCGACCTCCGGAAGCCGACAGGAGTGCCACAGGCCGACGGTGAAGGCCCAGTCGGGGACTTCACCGCCGCCGCCCACGCCCACCACGTGCCGGCCGTGCCGACGGACCTGCGCCATCACCGGCGCCCAGTGCCGGGCCCGCCTCCGCCGCGCCCGGAAGGACGCGGAGGCAGCGGGATCGCAGAGCACACAGGGGTACGGAGCAACGGTGAGGCGGTCGGTCACCGGGGTATCCAAGCAGATCGGGCCGGCCCCGGAGGCACCCCGCGGCGTCGCCGGCCGCGCCGGGCAAATCCACTGGCCCCGAGAGCCCCCGCATGGCGAGACTGCACCGGTGGACACCCTGCCGCCGCCCGGCCCGATCCCGCCGCCCGGTCCTATGTCGTTGCCCGGTCCGATCCCGCCGCCCGTACCGGACCCGCGTGTCCGCGGGGTGGTTCCCGACCACGCGGACATGGACGCCTTGGTCGCCGACCTGGTCCTGCCCGGCCACGCGTCGATGTACGTCATGAGCGCGATGGAGACGTCCCGTGAGCTCATTCGGTACTCCTCCTACCGGTACGAGTTCGCCACCGTCGCCGTCGCGCATTCCCTGTTCGCCCTGGAGCAGGTCCTCGCCGAGCGTCTGGCCGCCGACGAACCGCTCCAGGTCCTCATCGAGTGGGCCGGCGAGGCAGGACTCGTCCCGTCCGGACTCACTGCCGAGCTCGACCGCAGCCGACGGCTGCGGGACGGCCTCGCGCAGGGCACCGTGACAAGTGCCGCCTTCGGCCCGGGCAGGGCCGTCGTTCTGGTGCGTGCCGTCTTCGACGCCGTGTCGCTGCTCCTTCGCCCACCCCCGGCGACGGGCACGGTCGCGGGCGACCCGAGTCGAGCAGTGCCCGACGACCGGCTCGCGCGGCTGTGGGCGGAACACCGGCGGGCACTGTACCCCGACAGCTTCCGCGGCGTTGACATCGAGGGCGTGGAGCTGATCCTCCTGGACGCCGACGTCGCCGGACTCGTCCAGCGCGAACTGAACGGTGGGCTCGACGACGGCGGCATCGCGCACCTCTGGGCGTGCATCGCCGACCTCGACACGATCGTGCCCCTGATCAACTCGGCGTACTGCGCCTCGTACTTCGCGAAACTCCGGACGATCGCCAGGCTGGCGGGGGCGCGCCACGTCCCCTCGGCGACCTGACCGGGGGAGTCGACATCGTGCAGCCGTTCGCCGTCCGCTCGGGGCCCGGCCGGGCCGGCGACGAAAAACCGGGTGCGTGCCAGTGTCCTCGCCCCGGTCGGGTCGTTGTGCAGCGCATGGGATGCCCTGGACCCGAGGCGAACGCGACGGAGCCCCCGCACGGTGTGCGACGGGTGCCCGGTGTGCCGGTCCGGCGCCGTGCGGCGGCGAGTGGCGGGGCGCCGGCGTCCTGACCGAGGGTGGCGGCGCCCGGAGTCACCCGGGCCGTGGAGAGGCAGTCGAGAACCGTCCGGGGTGACCGTCGACGGGTCGAATGAATTGTCGACGGCTACTCCGGGAGGGTGATGTTGCCGAAGTTCCTGGCGGGGAAAAGCCTCGGGCACGAAGAAGCGCGACCTCGAAAGGGCTGTCGGGGGATGTGCGCCCCGATTCGCGGTCCGATTCCACGATCCAATCGCCGTTCGGACGGCGAAATTCGCTACTCTGCGTAACAGGTTCCTTGTGCTCCGTCACGTTCCGGTCGTAGTGTCTCGCTTCGTCAGGCAGCCGCCTGAAGAGGCCGATCACGGTGCGTCCGGGAGTCGGTCGAATCGAGAATGCCGCAAGGAAAGAGAATAGAAATGATCAACCTGTCGCTGCTCGAGTCCGAGACCGCCGAGCTGCTCCCGAAGCGCGAGGCGCTGAGCCGCTTCAGCTTCAACCTGCACAAGACGACCACCGTGACCAAGCACACCGCGGTGGTGCACGCCGAGAACAACTCGCTCGCGGTGAACGACCACTCCCGCGACTCGCTGGCGAACTCCGAGGCGAAGCAGATCATCAACATCGCCCAGTAACACCCGCCGACGTCGTCAACAGAGGCTGAGAAGGTCCACCGGGCCGCCGCGGATATCGGCGCACCGGGGGACACGGGGACAACAGCCGAATCTTGATCACCTCGGTTAACAGGGCGTTCCCGGCGACGCCAGAATCGTCGCCGGGAACGCCCTCTTTCACGTCAACGACCATCAGCCAGGAAAGTCACGTGACCGAGCACGGAAGCGGCCTCGACGGCCGATTGCCCCCGTCCCGCCGCAGGGCGAAGGCTCGGCACCGCCAGGTGGCCGGCGCACGGCGGACCACCCCACCGGGCGAGCAGGACCGGCCGCAGCCGGATCTCGGCGACCGGGCCGTCGCCGGGCCCGCGGACCCGGACGGGCCGACCGCCGGGACGGCCGCCCCGATACCGCCGCAGCTGTGCGCCGGCACCGAACTCCTCGGCGAATACCAGGACTCCGGCTTCACCACGCCCCGCTACCTGGTCCGACGGGCCGACGGCCAGGTGATCCAGCTGAGCCGGCTGCTCTACCTCGTGGTGTGCGCGATCGACGGATCGCGCTCCCGTGCGGCGGTGGCCCGGCACGTGAGCGGCCGGTTCGGGAACGAGGTGGGCGTCGCGGACGTCGCCTACCTCATCGAGGGCAAGCTCGACCCGCTGGGAATCACCTCGGCCGGTGGCACGGCGGAAATCGCCGTGGAGGTTCCGGCGACCGATCTCCTGCTGACGCTGAAATTCCACCGCGTCCTGCTGCGGCAGGCGGCGGTGGAAAGGATCGCCGGTGTTCTCGCGTGGCTGCACCGGCCGGCCGTCGTCGCACCGGTCCTGCTGTCCGCGATTGTCGCGGACTGCTGGCTCTTCGCGGTCCACGGCGCGATGGTGCCCGTTCTGCACACCCTGGAGCAGCCGGTCCTGCTGCTCCTGGTCTTCGCGCTCACGATCGCGTCGACGGTGTTCCACGAATTCGGCCACGCCTCCGGCTGCCGGTACAGCGGCGGGCATCCCGGCTGCATCGGGTGCGGAATCTATCTCGTGTGGCCGGCCATGTACACGGATGTCACCGATGTCTACCGGCTCAAAAGGGGCGGGCGGCTGCGGACCGATCTGGGCGGCGTGTACTTCAATGTCGTGTTCGTCGCCGTCCTCTTCTCCGCCTATTTCGGTACCGGCCGGGACTTCTTCCTGACGGCGGTGTACCTGGCGCATTACGAGATCCTCGAACAGCTGCTGCCGGCCCTGCGGCTGGACGGTTACTACATTCTGGCCGATCTCGCCGGGGTGCCCGACCTCTTCGGCAAGGTCGGCCCGATTCTCCGGAGCATGATTCCCGGGCGACCGGTGCCGGCGCAGGTCGCGACGCTGAAACGCTCGTCGAGGGTCATCGTGACCGGCTGGGTCGTCACGATGGTCCCCCTGCTCGTGGGCGAGGTCGCCTACGCGCTGTGGAACCTGCCCCGTCTCCTGGCCACCAGCGCGAGGTCGCTCACCGACCAGCTCGAAGGGACCTACCGGGCGCTCACCGAAGGCGCCGCCGCCTCCTTCCTGCTCGGGGTGATCGGCTGCGTCATGCTGCTGCTGCCCTCCGTGGGGCTGCTCTACCTGCTGTTGCGGCTGAGCACCCGCGGGGTCAGGGCGGTGCGGCGGGCCGCCCGCGGCGGCCGGTCCCGCGTCTGTCTGGTGACGGCCGCCGGCCTCTGCACCGTCGCCGCCCTCGCCGTGGCCTGGGTGCACGGCATGACCCCCGAACCGCTCGCGCCGAGGCCGCCCGCCGTTCCGGCGCTCCAGCCGAACGTGCCCGCGAGCCGGCCTGCGGTGCGGCCCTTCGAGGCCGTGCCGCCCGAGGAGAGCCCCTCGCAGCCGGCCCGACCGCTGCCGTCGAGGCCGCCGCGGGCCGTCCTGCCGCCCGGCACGTTCCCACCCGCCGTCGCCGGTACGCCGACGCCCGGCGCGACAGCGGCGACCGGGGTCGGTGCGGCTCCGACCCCGGTCGCGCCGGCGGCCTCGCCCACCCCGGCGGCGCCGTCACCGCCCGGTCCGTCGACGCCGACGGCCACCGCCACGGCGACGGCCACCGGGACGGCCACGGCCGATCCGGCCCCGCCGTCCCCCAGTACCTCCGGGACTCCCGGAACCCCCGTACCGAGCCCGTCCGTCAGCTGACCCCCACCCACACAGGAGGCAAGCCCATGTCCGAACCGCACCGCAAGGCCCCCGCCCGCAGACTCCCGCCGCTCCTGCGCGCGGGCCTGCTCACCACCACCGCCGCGGCCGTCCTGGTCGCTGGCACCCCGATGGCGGCCTCGGCCGCCGTACGGGCCGACCGGCCGAGGTCGGCGCCGGCCGTCACGGTCCACACCACCAGCGCGATCAGCACGGCCAGCCCGATCCGCACCCGTGACTTCCAGGTGGCCTTCGACGTCCGCCAGTTCGGCGACCTGGTCGGGGCCGGCGCGGACAACCGGGCCATCGCCTCGTCCCGGTTCTGCGACGGAAGCCTGCACTGCAGCTCGGTCGCCCTGTCGTTCCAGATCGTCACCATGGGCGGCGACCACCGCCACCTGCACACGGACAACGTGAGCCGGGCGACCAACAACCACTGCACCGGCTGCCAGACCCTCGCGGGGGCCTACCAGTTCGTGCTGGACACCCCGGAGCCGATCGCCCTGGGGCCCGAGACCCTGCGCCGGCTCGGCGAGGTCGAGGCGGCCCTGCGAGCGGCCCGCAACCAGTCGCCGCAGACCCTCAGGGCAACGGTGGACGGCCTGGTGTCGCAGGTCGTCACCATCCTCGGGGACGCGGCCGCCGCCCATGCGGCGGCGCCGGTCCGCACGGCGGTCGCGGTACCGGCCAGAACCGGCGTCACGCTGAACCGGACCCTCGACGGTTGGCCCGCCGGCAGCTGAGCGGCCCCCGAGCCGCGCCGGGCGGCCGACCCGCCCCCTGATCGCCCTCCCGTGCCCTCCCCCCTGGGGGCCGGACGTCCCACCCGAAGTAATACCGAGTACGCAGTACCAGGCCGGAAGAGATGTCCGCCCGCTGATCTGGCAGCGGGCGACCCCGCGGTGACGCACCACCCGCCCAGGCCGTACGCCGCGCTGAGGACCACGCGCGCGCAGTGCCCGCCGGCCACCCGCCCGGCCCGTGCCCGCCCCCGTACCGCCCGCCCGGCCCCCGTACCGCCCACCTGGCCCCGTACGGGGACACCCACCACCGTTCTCCCGCACGCAGGTCCGACCCTGCCGTGCCCACTCTGCGAGGTATCAACTCATGCGCCGTGTCAGCGCAGTTACGGCCGTCATCGCACTCGCCACCGCCACCGCACTCGGCGGTCCGGCCCGGGCGGCGGCCCCGCACACCGCGGACCCGACCGGTCCGGCGCCCCGCCTGGAGGTCCGGGGAGTGCCGCAGAACGTCGAGGCCGGGGGCAGCGCCCGGTTCTCGGCGGAGCTGTTCAACACCACCGGCGCCGACCTGGCCTTCCACCCGGCCGTCCGGGTCTCCGGTGACCACCGCGGGCTGCCCCGGGCGGGGATGCCGCTGCGGTACCGGCAGACCGAGGACGAGGACTGGCACACCGGCGCACCGGTACCGGCACCCGGCGACAGCCCCGTTCTCGTCCCGGCGGGCGCGTCGAGGACGCTTCGCCTCGAACTGCCGCTCCCCGCCGGCCTGGAGGACGGTCCGCTGGACTTCGAGGCCGTGGCGTACTGGGCACCCGTCGGCACCGGATCCGGCGGGAGCGGCGGGACTGGCCACGTCGTGCTGAGCGGTCCGGAGGTTCTCTGCGTCACGCCCCACGGAGGCACGCCCCACGGAGAGACGCCGACCGGAGGCACGCCGACCGGACCGCACCCGTCCGGCGGTCCGTCGACCGCTCCCCCCTCCGCCACGCCGACCGGCCCCGCCACCACGCCCTCGGGGTCGGCCGCGCCGAGCGTCACCGCGTCCCGTCCCGGGCCGACGACCAGCGGCTCCGGGGCCGCGGTGGTGCTGGCCGCCACCGGCGGCGGCACGGACCGCGGGCTGGTCGCCACGGGCCTCGCGTTCATCGGCGCCGGCTTCGGAGCGGTCGTCGCGTTGCGCCGCTACCGGCACCGCGGGAAGCACACCTCCTGATCCGCGCCGACCAGCCACCCGCCCCCACCACAGCTTGGGTACCCATCCGTGAACGGTCTGCGAGGAGCCGCCCGCTCCCCGAACGACGCCGCACCACACCGGCACCGGCCGCCGGCCGACCCGCCGGACGCGGTCGCCGCCCAGAGCGCGGTGGAGGACCTGGTCAGCCGGGCGCAGTCCGGCGAGGAGGAGGCCTTCGCCGCCCTCTACCGCCGCTGCGCGCCCCAGGTCAGCCGCTACCTCACCCGGCGGATCCGCGACCCGCTCGCGGTGGAGGACCTGACCAGCGAGACCTTCCTGCGGGTGCTCCGCCGCATCGGCACCTTCCACTGGCAGGGACGCGCCTTCGAGGCGTGGGTGCTGACCATCGCGCGCAACCTGGCGACCGACCACCAGCGGGCCCTGGTGCTCGCCCGCAACCGCCCGGATGCCGACCTCCCCGGTCAGCGGCCGTCGCCCAGCGCGGAGGACGAGGCCCTGACCCAGATCTTCCAGGACGGCCTGGAGGCGATCCTCGACGGCCTGACCCCGCCTCAGCGCGAATGCCTGAGGCTGCGCCTGATCGCGGACCTCTCCGTCGACGAGACGGCGCGGATCATGGGCCGCACCACCGGCGCGGTGAAGACCCTGCACTACCGCGCCCGGAAGAAGGTGTCCGAGCGGATCTGCGCGGACTACGGGGTCCCCCCGCAGGCCCGGTCCGGGCCCGGCCCCGGCCGGTAGGGATGGCGGCGACGCCCGCGCGCGAGGACGGGGGGACGGCGGGCCCGGCCGCGGAGGTCCCCGGTGCGGACACGGGCCGGTTCCCCGCGTACGACGGCGGCCCGGACGAGGACCGCGGGCGGTTCGGCTGCTTCCTCGCCTGGTGGGCCCGGATGCGGATGGCCGACTGGCAGGAGGGCGGCTACCTCTGACGCCGCCGGCCGTCCGGGAACGGCGGAGGGCCGCCGGTGCCGTGCTGTGCGAGCAGCGGCCCCGGCGGCCCGGTGGCGTTCCGGCCGACCCTCAGCGGCCGTCCGCCGATCCGTCCACCCGGCCGGACCCGGGTCGTCGCGACGACGGGACGACGGTCGGTCGGGCGCCGGCCGGTGAACGGAGGACCATGGCGTCAGCTGGGGAGTCCGACGGCGCGTTCGCCGCTGCGGCGTTGCTGGATGACGACGGCGACGACGAGCAGGGTGCCCTGGGCGACGTTCTGCCAGAAGGCGTTGATGCCCTGGACGGTGAGGCCGTTCTCCAGGCAGCCGAGCAGGGCGACGGCGAGGAGGGTGCCGCCGATGCCGCCCTTGCCGCCCTTGAGGGCGCAGCCGCCGAGGGCGGCGGCGGTGATGGCTTTGAGTTCGAGGCCTTCGCTGCCGGAGGTGGGTTGGCCGGAGCCGGTGCGGGCGGTGAGGAGGATGCCGGCGAAGGCGGCGACCACGCCGATGAGGGCGTAGACGGCGACGAGGTACTTGTTGATGTTGATGCCGGCGAGGCGGGCGGCGGTGTCGTTGCCGCCGATGGCGTAGATGTTGC